>CALCJW010000136.1:0-2095 GCA_937967235.1 uncultured Clostridia bacterium | reverse complement strand
CGACCTTGGAGAGGTCCGTCACCGAAAGTGTCGTGTTGTCCTGCGTGCCGACCGCTTCGCAGCCCGCCATGTACGCGTCGCAGATAATCTCGCCAAGCTGCGCGCCATCCATCGTCGGGTCCTCCGCCAGCGCGCCGACCCACTGCGAGTAGTACCAGCCGTTCGCGGGCTCGGTCTCTTCGGATGCGACCAGATATTTCGCAATGTCGGAGAACGTGTACGCAACGTCTACCGTCGCCATGAGGCAGGTATCAAAGCCAATGAGCTCGAGCGGCTGCTCGTCTGCCGATGGCGACCAGACGCTGGAAAATGCCGCGTACATCTCATCGAGCGTCAAAGAGTCCAGCTCATACAGTTCGTCAAATGCCGCGCCGGAGACCGAGCCGCCGCCGTGGTTCCAGAACAGCACCGCCGTGCGCTCGGCGGGATAATTTGTCTTGGCAAACTGCAAAAAGTCCGCCAGCGTCTGCGCCTGACCCATGCTGGCAGACGGCTGCTCGTCGATGAGCTGTAAGCCCTCGCTGTTATAGACCCAGCGCTGGAGCTTGGAGGCGTCCACCACATCGTTCTGCCATACGGACGCGCCGCCGGTCTCGATGACCACGTTCACGTCTTCAGGAAGCTGCACCTCCAAGAGTTCACTCAGATCGCCCGTGGCAAAGCCGCCGCCGGACTCCAGATCGCTGCCGCACAGGTACCAGTAGATCGACCAGCTTCCCACGTCGGCGGAAACTGTCTCTTCAGCCGGTTCGGCCGCCTCTTCGGACGGTTCGAGCGTTTCGTCTGCCGCGGCCGGCGTTTCCTCCGGCTCTTCGGTATCGTCCGCACCGCCGCACGCCGCGAGTGACGCGATCATGCACAGTGCCAGTAAAAGTGCCAAAATACATTTTTTCATGCTGTTTTCCTTTCTTTTTTCGCTCCGCCGCATTATGCCGCAGGCGGAATGGGGATATCCGTGGGCGCTTTCCGAAAGCCGAGCAGCCGCCCCGGCAAATACGCCCATGGCTTGCAGAGCGCAGTATTGTAGTGCTCCGCCGCCTGCCGGTAAATGCTCTCGCTGCGCCGCAGGACCTCCAGAAGCGCCGCATCCTGCTGAGATTGCGCAAGCCTTTTGCGGTAGGAAACGAGCTGACCAGCCGCGCATTGCACCATGCTCCGATAGTTCCGCAAAACCCGCCGGACCTCCCAGAACCAGAGAGAAACAAATCCCACGGTGCTGACGACCGCAAGGAGCCATCCGAACCATCCCGGCATCTGCCGCGCCTCCTTCCCCATTAAGTGTCCAATTCCTTACCCTTTGAGTATAGCACCGCATCGCGGCGTTTTGGGGCAGGCGGCACGAAATGTAGGTTTTTGCGGTATGAAATGCAAAACGCCGCTGGAAAGCCGCCGCGATCTATGATAGAATGTTAGCGTCAGTTGACAATGGCACACGCGCTTGTCAGCTGACGCTACCGAGAGAAAAAATCTGCCGGAAAAGGGGCGTGAGACTGTGAACATTGCGGTATGCGACGACCAGCTCGAGGAACTGAAAGCCGTTGAGTCTCTTCTGCGCGCATGGCAGGAGCAGCAATGCGCGGCCATCCGTCTGCATCTGTTTCATAACGCCGGGGAGCTTCTGGATGCGGCGCGGAAGGAGCGCTTCACGCTCTATCTTCTCGATGTGATGATGCCCGGAACGAGCGGCATGGCGGCGGCGCGCGAAATCCGCACGTTTGACAGCGCGGCGGATATCGTATTCCTTACCTCCTCTCCAGGCTTTGCGTATGAGAGCTACGGCGTGCAGGCACTCGAGTACCTGCTCAAGCCCATCACGGCGAAAAAGCTCTTTCCGCTGCTCAGCCGCCTCTACCTTCGCGAGCAGAAGCCGCAGGAGGCACTGACGCTCAAGTCGAACGGCACGTTCATCCGCGTGCCATTTTCGGAGCTTTCGTATGTGGAGGTCAGCGGCAAGCACCTTTATTTCAATATGATTGACGGTCAGGTGCGCGAGGTTGTGGGCGTGCTGCGGGAATTTGAGCCGCTGCTGCTCTCGCGTTCCGAGTTTATGCGCATCCACCGGTCGTATATCGTCAATATGCTGCAAATCCGGGAG
>CALCJW010000135.1:0-8458 GCA_937967235.1 uncultured Clostridia bacterium | reverse complement strand
ATGGTAAATCAATATAGGAGGTTATTAAATTATGCAAGATAAATTTAAAAAAGAAGCAATCAAGAATATGAGAAAAACACCTTATGCGCAGGATCGCGACAGAGACATCTGGACAGAGGAGGAACGGAATCAGCTCAAGAAGATGTTCAATGCAGGCGAAGACCTGAGCGAGATCGCGTTGGTGCTGCAAAGAACCGAGCTTGCCATTTGCCAGCAGGCAATGGTGATGGGGCTATACGTTCGCAAGCGCCGTCCCAAAGTGGAACAGACGGGATGCAAATGTCTGTGTGAAAAATGCGCCGCAAACAAAAGCGACTGCCCTCTCAGAAAGCTGAGTGAAGAAGGAGCGGTCTGCAATGTTTGAGGACTATCCCGATGTCTTATCCGCAGAAGAAGCGGCAGAAGCCCTCAGAATCCGCGAAAACGCAATTTATCGTCTGCTGAATGAAGGGAGGCTGAAAGCCTTTAAGAATGGACGCACTTGGAAGATTCCGAAAGAAGCGTTGAAAGAGTATATCAAAGAACAAGCACGACTCAGATAAAGAAATAGCGCAGGAAGTTGGATTTGGCATCCACTTCTGCGCGCTTCTTTTATATTGGTCGTGTAAGATCAATTTTTCTCTGCCTGTTCATGCAGTAAAAAGGCGATATAACGTTCAACGGCAATTTTATCATTTTCATTGATCTGTTCCCACTGAGCGATATGTGATGCCGCGTTCCTTGGCAAGAGGATAATATGTCCAACCTCGCGCGTTGCACAACTCTTGAATCCGCGCAATCAGAGCAAATTCCTGCATAGATCGTCCTCCCAAATAAAACCATGTATATCGAAGACTGGACTTTGGGCTTTATAGCTGGAGATGGTGGAAACAATTATGATTTCTGTTGATTCATTACAGGAAAAGTCTTGCAGAGCGTACGGTTGAATTAAAAAATCAGGCCCATCCGCCAAAATGCATCTGTGTTTCAAGGTCAGCCGTATGCTGCTCCAGCTCCATTTCATCTTGGTCAGCATAACCGATACCAATGAAAGCGGGGAGCATATAGGTTGGCGGTACTTTCAGCTTGGTTTTCACGATGTCGTGCTCTTCGTTTAAAGGGGTTCTGATAGAGCAGCTCAATTTTTCAGCGGTTGCTGCCAGCAGGATGTTTTCTATGACGCACCAAATGGTAGAGAGCGAGTCCTGTTTGGACACATGTTCACTGTTCAACACCCCGGACTTAAACACAGGAATAATCACGTAAGGCGCGTCTTTGAGCATGGTGTATTGTTTTGGCATGGCATAGGCATACATCTTCTGCGCAAGCGCTGTTGGATACGGCCCGGACGTGTTCAGATATTTATCTGCATTCAATCTATCAGCGATTTTCATTGTGGACTCAAACGCATAAGCCTTTTCCTCCTCCGTTCTGAGAATGATATAGCTCCAGTCGCGGGTATGATTCCAAGTCGGCGCAGCGTTTCCGGCTTCCAAAATCCGCTTGATGATTTCGAAATCTACTGGTTTGCCCAAAAATTTCCGCACGGTTTTTCTGTTGTAAATTACTTCATAAAAGTTCATGATCATTTCCTTCCAGGTCTTATTATCTGTCAGTATTGAAGCTTCGTGCTAGTTGTCCGCGCACTTTTTCTGCGCGTTTTTTACAAATTGTATAAACATTTTTTGTAAAAGAAGCAGATTCTTGTACATTAGACACACGATGTCATTGACACAGCAGCTGTTTTGATGTATACAAAAGATACGGACGTTATTACGTTATAATATCATAACGTCAGAATATTTCAAGGAGTGATGTGAAATGGAATACAAGTATGTCATCATCGGAGCCGGCAACGGCGGACAGTCTCTCGCCGGAGATATGGTTCTTCGCGGCACAAAGGTATCCGCTATCTACGACAAGAATCCTGCCCCGATTCGGGACATTCAGGCGGCCGGCGGCATCAAAATGAGTGGTCCTGTGGTTCAGGGCTTTGCCCCGATTGACCACCCGACCGAAAGCCTGGAAGACGCCATGCAGCAGGGCAACGTTTTCCTGGTAACAATCGTCGGCAATTTCCATCCGGATCTTGCAAGAGAGATGGCGCCGTTTGTCCGTGAGAGCGACATCATTCTTCTGATTCCCGGCAACGCGGGCTCCTCTCTTCTCTTCCGCAAAACGTTGGAAGAAGCGGGCGTCACCAAAATGCCGCTCATCGGCGAGACGATCTCCATGCCGTACGCAACGCGCCTTCTCGGCCCGGCGCACGCCGGCATCAAGGCCCGCAAGCTGAATCTCCCGATGGCTGCGCTCCCCGCCAGCCGCAACGACGAACTGTTTGCCGCCGTCAACCCGGCAATTCCCGAGACCTCGCTTTGGAGCGACTCGCTCAGCGTCGGCATGAACAACATCAACCCCTGCGGTCATGTTCCGTACTATCTGTACAACATCGGCAAGGTTGAGTCTCCGAGTGTTCTCGATGCAGACTTCCACGCATGGAACACCCCGACGACAGACCGCATCTGCGATTTGTATGACGCGGAACGCATGCAGGTCATGCGCGCCATCGGCCTGAAGCCGCTGGACCACCACGAGGCAAACAAGCTCTGCTACAACGGCAAGCACTATGTCCCCATCAAGCAGGACAAGATCGTCTCCGGCAACGCCGTACAGGTGCCGAACCGCTTCATCGATGAGGACGTTCCCCTGAATATGATTCTCGTTGAGCAGATGGGCAAAAAGCTCGGCATCCCGACGCCTGTCACGACGCTTCTGATTGACACGTCGAATCTGGTCCGCGAGAAGGATTTCAGAGCGACCGGCACGACCATGGAAAAATTGGGCTTGACTTCGCTCGACAAAACGTATATAGAAGAAATGATTGGCACGAAGTAAGAGAACGATCCGCGAATTTGAGAATAAGAGAAAGGACATACTTATGAAACGACTGATTGCTTTCCTGCTTGCCCTGACGATGCTCTTCGCGCTTGCGGCCTGCACCGCAAAAACCGAAACCGCGGACGCAGCTGCGCCTTCCGAGACCGCTTCCAACGATTCTGCCGCATCTTCCGGCACCACGCGCCTCGTTCTCGGCACATCCACGACCGGCTCCACCTACTACATTCTCGGCACCGGCTGGGCCGATGTGATGAAATCCGCGGTGCCCGGCGTTGAAATTTCCATCGAAGCAACCCCCGGCGGCATCACCAACATGCAGTCCATGCGCTCCGGCGATATGGACATGGGCATGACCACCAGCTGGCTGGGCGGCGACGGCTGGGCCGGAACCTCCTGGGCTGAAGGCACAAAGTATGATAACTGCCTGTCCATGTTCCCCACGCACTCGTCCGTCCTCTACATCTTCACGCTGGCCGACAGCGGCATCAACTCCATCATGGATCTGGAGGGAAAGGCAATTGGAACCGGCGCGCTTGGCTCTACCTCCGGCGACGCAGTGCCGCTGCTTCTCGACGCGCTCGGCATTACCGTAAAGAGCACCGCAAACCTCTCCTCCAGCGGCATCTGTGACGCGCTGAAAGACGGAACAATTGATGTCGGCTTCGGCGTGACCGGCGTCCCCGCCTCCTGGATGCTCGATCTGGAAACCTCGAAGGACATCAAGATCATTCCGCTGACGCAGGACGAAATCAATACCGTTCTCACCGCGCAGCCCTATTGGTCCTCCGGCGTAATCCCTGGCGGCGTCTATAAAAACCATGATGAGGACATCCCCTGCATCACTTTCGGCAACTTCTTTATGGCCAACAAGGACCTGGACGAGGAGCTTGTTTACAATCTGGTAAAGGCAACCTTTGAAAACAAGGCCGAGATTGAAAAGGTCGACAAGAATGCCGCGGGCATCGATGTTGCAAACTTCGGCTTCCTCACCATGCCGCTGCATCCCGGCGCGCAGAGATATTATGAAGAAATCGGCGTGGAAATTCCCGACAACCTCAAGCTTGGTTAAACGCCAGAATCCCCGGCTTATCCCCGCATAAAAAACACAAAGGGGCGTAAGGACGTGAGCCCTTACGCCCCTGCACCAGAGGAGAAAGCGTTATGAAAATAAAAGAGCTGTTTCAAAAAAAGGAGAAGACCGTCGACGATCTCGAGCTGGAAGAGGGCGGCAGCAAAAAGCGTGAGCTGACCGGCTTCTGGAAAAAGTACGTCTATGTGCTCGGCATCATCGCCGTTCTGTTCCATTTTTACGTTTTGGTCATCCACCCCATTTCCTACTGGCGGCTGTATCTGATGCACATTCTGTTCGGCATGCTGCTTGTCTACGCGATCTATAAGCCGGGCAAAAAGTTCAAGGACACCGTTCCCTGGTATGATGTGCTTCTGATGCTCGCCGGCATCGGAACGGTCATTTACTGCATCACCGCCGAGCGCGGCATGGCCTACCGGATGGGCTCCAATCCGACGACTGCTGACCTGATTGCAATCAGTATCATTCTTTTGCTGCTTCTCGAAGGCACCCGGCGCATCTACGGCATGATTCTTCCTACGGTCGCCATCGTATTTCTGCTTTACTGCCACTTCGGCCAATACTTCAGCGGCGGTCTCGGCCACAGCGGCTACAGCTGGAAAAAGACGATCAGCTACATGCTCGGCTACGAGGCTGTCTTTGGCTCTCCGATGAATGCCTCGGCAACCATGGTCTTCCTATTCATGGTGTTCGGCGCATTTTTGACCTTCTCCGGCGCAGGACCGTTCTTCATCGATCTTGCCATGTCTCTGGCGGGCTCCAAGCGCGGCGGCCCGGCAAAGGTTGCCGTTATCTCCAGCGCACTTTTCGGTACTGTATCCGGCAACTCCGTTGCAAACGTTGTTTCGACCGGCGCGTTTACCATCCCGCTGATGAAATCCGTCGGCTATAAGCCCAAATTTGCCGCAGCAGTCGAAGCGACCGCCTCGTCCGGCGGACAGATTATGCCCCCGATTCTGGGCTCGGCAGCGTTTATTATGGCGGAGCTGATCGGCGCTCCCTACTCCGAGATCATGCTCGCGTCCATCATCCCGGCACTTTTGTACTTCTTTACCGTGTTTTTGATGGTTGACATCGAAGCGGCGAAAAACAATCTCACCGGCGTTGCGAAGGAAGAGCTCCCGAAGCGCAAATATGTCCTTCAGAATCTCTACATGCTCCTGCCGCTGGTTGTTCTCACGATTGTCATGACCGTCCTCAATCAGAGCGCCATCCGCGCCGCCTCCTGGGGCATTTTGTCCTGTATCATTGTGTACATCATCAAAAACCGGAAGTTCAGCCTCAAGGAAATCCTAGACGCGATGGCAGACGGCGCCAAGTCCGCGTGCGGCATGATCTGCGCCTGCGGCACGGCCGGTATCGTTGTCGGCGTTCTGAATATGACGGGCGCCGGTATCAAATTTGCCAGCTTTGTCGTCGAGGTTGCAAACGGCCACCTTTTGGTCGCGCTGATTTTGACGATGATCGCCTCGCTGATCCTCGGCATGGGTCTTCCAACCTCCGCTTCCTACATCATCTGCGCTGCTGTGGCGGCTCCGGCGCTCATCGACATGGGGCTTACTGCTATTCAGGCGCACATGTTCGTATTCTATTTCGCCTGCATTTCCGCTATTACGCCGCCTGTCGCCATGGCCGCCTACGCCGGCGCAACGATCTCCGGCTCGAAGCCCATGGAAGTTGGCTTTACGGCCTGCAAGCTTGGCATCTGTGCATTTATCGTTCCGTTTATGTTCTGCTATGCGCCGACGCTTCTCTGGAAGGGTGCGGCCGGCGACATCATCGTTACCATCATCACCGCGCTGATCGGCGCGACAATGCTCTCGTATGGTCTGCAGCGTTATGCCGGCTGCTTCAGCCTGCCGCTCGGGATTATCCCCGCATGCATCCTGATTGCTTCCGCGCTTTTGATGATTATTCCCGGTACCGTAACGGATTTGATTGGTATTGCCGGCGCTTGCGTCGTTTTGATTCCGCTTTTCCTGAAAAAGCGGCACATGCAGAAGAAGGCAATGTAACACGGAAAAGCAAAGGGCCGTTTATGTCCTTTGCTTTTTCCTGCCTGCGTGAGTTTTTAGTTGCAGTCTTCGTGAAAATATGTTAGGATGATATAAATAATATTGAAAATCAGCGGATATTTGTGCGCAGAGAAGTACGCATTTTGAAGCAGCACAGGATGTCCGGAAAGAGTTGCTATGGTTTTACAAAAGAATGGGTTACCCCTCTATTATCAGGTCGAAAACTACATGCGAGACAAAATTGTCAAAGGAGAGTGGCCGGGCGGCACGCAGATACCGACCGAGGTTCAACTGATGGAGCTGTTCGGCGTCAGCCGGGCGACGCTTCGTCAGGCCATCTCTGATCTGTGCAATGACGGCTTCCTGAACCGCGTCCAGGGAAAGGGCACTTTTGTCACAGAGAATTCCGGCTATGGAAACGACCCGACGGAGATCTGGGAGCATAACCTCCCCGGAACCTCGCACCGGATTCTCTCCTGCGTGGAGAAAGACGGATTGACAAAGAAAGGCGCCCTTCTAAAGATGGACGCATCGGAGACATTTACCGTCTTTTCGTATCTGCATTGCGTCAAAGCCCGCAACGACGAACCATACAACCTCTGTGTGAGTTATTTTCCGAAGAGCCGGTTTCCCCAAATTGAAAAGCATCTTTTTGCGGACACCGTTTATGCGACATTTCGTGACATTTATTATGTAACGATCGCCTATGCGGAATCGGAATTTCACATTGTCAACCTGTCCAAGGAAAAAGCGGATTATCTCGGCGTAAAAACAAACTCCCCGTGCATCCGGATTGAAAAGGTCTATTACGACAGACTGAACCAGCCTATCTTCTGCACGGATATGTATGCCCACCCAGCAAACAGCACACTTCGCATCCGCACGGAATTCCACTAAAATAATTCCGGGCTGTGTTATTGGTGCTATGCATAGTGCCATGCAGCCCTTTGTGACATGACATCTGTTTTCTTCCATTCTGCAGGACTTTTTGGTTTGCTCGGAAGGAGTGCATTTTTCATTTATGATTCGGAAAATGAATGCGATTGTCAAAGCAAAAGAGGGCATTGGGCTGGAGTTATGGCAGGTGCCTATTCCCGAGCCCCGCGCGGGCGAGGTTCTTATCAAGATCCACAAGACCGCCATCTGCGGCACGGACGTACACATCTACAACTGGGACCCGTGGGCGCAGCTGCATATACTTAATGAAATCAGCTAAAAAAGTACGACAAAAATACGACAGCAAACTGTGACTAACTGACAGCTAAGTGGGGGCGAAAAACGCGCAGATATAGAAAAACCACTGAAAACCCTGTGGTATCAGCGGTTTGAGCGCGCTTGTCCTGCTTGACGTGCATGGGGTCACAGGTTCGAGTCCTGTACTGTCCACCATAAAAAGCTCCGAAATCGCTTGATTTCGGAGCTTTTTCTTGCATTTTGCAGTCAAAAAGTTCAACCATATTTTTGAAGTCACGTTTTGACCCAAACCGTGACCCAAACCGCGATGTACGTCGGTGTACGAAACAGTACGAAATAGCACGAAAAGATCATTCCGCAGCGCATAAGACGTACATAAAATACGCGTTTTTTCACAAGAAAAGGGGCGCTGCCAAATGGTAGTACTAAATAAGTAAACATTGAAAAAATCCAGCAAAATCAATGCTTTTCATGCTGCAAACGCGGTGTGAGGGCAAAACAATTGAATACTGACAGGCTCGCATGGCGTTGATATGCAAATAGAAGCGTCCTTTTCCTATTTCTACGCCATATGTATCTGCCCCTATGGCATTTTTTACATTTGCAGAGGCTTTTCCCATCGAAATCAACACTTTTCCAAAACCAGAGGAAAGGAGGTGCGAAAATGACTGTATTCCGTATTAAAAAACAAGAGATTACACGGTTGTGTCCAACTATCATCTGCGGGATATGTCGCCGGCACTGAAAGCGAAGGTTTTTTTATCCCTCATACCATCCCTGCTGGAGAATTGGGACTATACCATGAAAGGTCTTGCACGTATCTGCGAGGACGGCATTGGCAGCATCAGCAGCAGTGTCTGAGATCTGGAGACGCATGGCTACCCTATCGACACAAGGAGCAAAGAGAGCGATTTCGAAACTTCTTTATAACAAAGCGAGGGTAACGCCTTTTGAATTGAGACGAAGGTGGTTACTTTCACTACGTTATCTGATATAAATTCGCAAATAGCGAAATTGCATCTTGACTTGTGGCTTGTAATTTGCTATTATAGTATTGCAGCGAAAAGTAGAGCAGGTGCTCTGCTGGTCTTCTCCCCCAAATTGGAGTGCATCCGCACTCGCGGAACATCTTGACGGTGTTCTACCCCACGGGGGCGGCACACGGCTTGACCCCCGATGCGCCGTCGCCCGGCATGGCCCAAGCCGGGAGCTTGGACCATGCCCAAAGGAATTAGATGGGTTGTCCTGTATGCACCAACTCTTTCCCGGGAGGGAGCCACAC
>CALCJW010000134.1:0-6684 GCA_937967235.1 uncultured Clostridia bacterium | reverse complement strand
GTTCTCCGACCGTCTGTACCTTGTCAACAATTTGATGCAGCAGTATCATTATTCGCGCGGACGAACATCTCGATACGATCGGTATTGAAGCGCGTGTCGTACCAGCCGTCTGCGATCTGGAAATCGCCGGAAAGCCACTCGCTCTCGGGCTGCG
This sequence comes from uncultured Clostridia bacterium, assembly GCA_937967235.1. Taxonomy (GTDB): domain Bacteria; phylum Bacillota; class Clostridia; order Oscillospirales; family Oscillospiraceae; genus CAG-170. Next base: position 6,530 of record CALCJW010000134.1, on the reverse strand, counting down.
TCGGCCAGAAGCCGTAGGCGTTCTGTTCCTGCACCAGAACATCCAGCATACAAATGGTCAGATTCGGTGCAGCTTCGCAGACGCCGATCTGCTCCGCCATGAGGCGGATGAGATAGGACGCGACGCAGCGGTAATAATAGTTTTCCCCGGTGGGGACATAGTTTGACGGCGTGAAGCGGTAGTATCCGTCAAAGCACCATTTGGCGACGCCGTTTGTTGTGTACGCGTTCCAGACGGTGGCGCAGTTCTGGTTTTCCGACCAGTCGAGAAGCGGCCAGGCCGCGCTCATGACAAAGCCGTCGCAGAGCTGACCATCTGTCAGCGTGCTGCTGACAAGTTTCAGCTGCCAGCCGGCCTCCGTGCGCGTGACAAGAAGGTATCCGTCCAAGTCAGGCACATGCTCGAGCACGCCATTTTCTTTCTGATTATACGTCTTCGGGAGATAAGAAAACAGACTTGCGCCGGAGGAAAACTCAATCGCGACCAGATTCGCCCGGTACGCGCCGGGGGCGAGAGGCTCGGAAACCCATGCGTTCGCGTCGGTATCAAAATAGTGGATGGTTGCGTCAATGGGTTGGTACTGGAAGGTGAAAAGCGCCGCCTGACGGGTCACGCCTTCCACGCGGCAGGCCTGAATGCGGCTTTTGTCGAAGCTCAGGTATTCCCGGCGGGAATAGGTAAGAGCTTCGTCATACTCGGTCGTTTCCGTGACGGAAATATCGCCCATGGCTGTCGAGATGCTTCTCGTCGTAACGATCGGGTCCGGGATGGACGGCGTATCGTCCTGCGTGGGGATTTCTTCCTGCGCAGGCTGGACTTCTGCCTGCTGCGGCCTTTCGGGTACGGCAAGGCGCTTGTTGCAGCTGCCGAGGAAAATCAAGAATCCGAGAAATAAAACGGCGATCGCGCCGAGGATAATCAGCTGTTTTTTTGAAAGATGCAAAGCATACGCCCCTTTCCGGTCAAAATCCAAATTATTATATCAGATTTTCACAGATAATGCAAATCGAACCGGAAAAAAACGCGCCCCGGAAACCAGACGGCTTCCGGGGCAATGCATATTCAAAAATGGATGCGGTGCAATCAGATCATGCTGGCCTGCCAGCAGTCGGGCACGGTCAGACCCATCATGGTCACGACCGTGGGCGCGACGTTCGAAAGGCCGTAGTGGCCGTCCTTGATCTCGAACTTGTTGTCCTTGTCGTAGATGATGAAGGGAACCGGGTTCAGAGAATGGGCGGTGCGGATGGAGGTCTTGCCCTTCTTGGTCTCGGTCATCTGGTCGGCGTTGCCGTGGTCGGCGGTGATGAGGAGCGTATAGCCGTACTTGTCGGCAGCTTCGATGAGCCGGCCGAGCGCGGCGTCGACAGCTTCCATCGCAGTGATGACCGCCGGAATGACACCCGTGTGGCCGACCATGTCACCGTTCGGGTAGTTGCAGCGCAGGAACTCGAATTTGTGGGACTCCATCGCGGCAATCAGGTGGTCGGTAATTTCGACAGACTTCATCGCCGGGGCCTTTTCGAACGGAATGACGTCGGACGGGATTTCCTCATAGACCTCGAGGTTTTCGTCGACCTTGCCGGAGCGGTTGCCGTTCCAGAAGTAGGTTACGTGGCCGTATTTCTGCGTTTCGGAGATGGCGTATTCATGCACGCCTGCCTTGCACAGAACCTCGGTGAGCGTGTTCTTGATAACGGGCGGCTCGACGAGATAGTGCTCGGGGATTTTGAGGTCGCCGTCATACTCCAGCATGCCTGCGAAGTGAACGCCGGTATAACCCGGGCGGTCAAAGTGCGTGAACTCCTTGCGGTCAAAGGCAAGGGAAATCTCCTGCGCGCGGTCGCCGCGGAAGTTGAAGAGAATGACGCTGTCACCGTTTGCGATCTTCGCGACGGGCTTGCCGTCATGCGCGACGACGAAAGGAAGAAGGTCCTGATCAATCATGCCGGGGTTTTCGGCGCGGTAGGTCTCGATGGCTTCCTTGGCGGAGGCGAACTGACGGCCTTCGCCCTGCACGTGCGTGCGCCAGCCCTTTTCGACCATCGGCCAGTTGGCTTCGTAGCGGTCCATCGTGATGACCATGCGGCCGCCGCCGGAAGCGATCTTGTATTCATGCGTAGAATCAGAAAGCTCGGCAAGGACGGTTTCGAGCTGGTCGACATACTCCAGAGCGCTCGTCGCGGGCACATCGCGGCCATCGAGCAGAATGTGGCAGTAGACGCGCTTTACGTCCTCTGCGCGTGCCTTCTGGAGCATGGCGATGAGGTGCGAGATGTTGGAGTGGACGTTGCCGTCGGAAAGCAAACCGAGGAAATGCAGCGCCTTCTCGTTTTCCTTGCAGTTGGAAATGAGCGCCTTCCAGGTCTTCGACTCGTACAGCGCGCCGGACTCAATGGATTCGCCGACGAGCTTTGCACCCTGGGAGTAGATTTGGCCGCAGCCGAGTGCGTTGTGGCCGACCTCGGAGTTGCCCATGTCGTCGTCGGTGGGAAGGCCGACGGCCGTGCCGTGCGCCTTGAGCCACGTCATGGGGCACGAGGCCATCAGCTTATCAAGATTCGGCGTGTTCGCCTGCTTTACCGCGTCGCCGGGGCCGCCATCGCCGCGACCAACGCCGTCCATAATCACCAATACGATCGGTTTTTTCATTTGTATATCCTCCATATAGGCTTTATTTTGTTGGTTTCGTTCTGTTCGTGCCTATTCTACACCATTTCGCTTGCGTTTACAATGTCAATTTTCCGTTTGCAGGCGTAAAATATGCTCCTTTGCCAGCGCGTAAACCCCGTCAAAATTTACATGCGGATTGTAGACGGCTTCCAGGTCGTCATGCAGCCGCTTGGCCTCGGCAAGGGCCTTGTAGGCGATGGCGTACTGCGCGCGGTATTTTGCCGTTAAATCGGCGAGCACCTCGCGCTTTGGCCGCAGCGCCGCGACATCGTAGTACTGCCCAAGGTCCAGGTACGCACCCGAGGCAGCGGGGAGCGCGACATCGAGAATGTGCGGGCTCGTGCCGTCGGCGTAACCCACATGCCACGCGGGAATGAGAACGCCATCTAAAGAATCGGGGTCTCCCGAGCAGATCACGTACTCCACGTCCAGCTCCGCGTCCTCGGCCGCCTTGCCGATTTTTTTCATGAAGCTCGACTTGCCGCAGCCGGGGCCGCCTTTGATGACGTATAGGAAGTTTCCGCTTTCCGGCTTGCAGAACTCCTCGTAGAGAGAAACGAAGCCCTTTCCTGTGTTCGCGCCGAGAAAATACCGCCTGACCGCCATGAAACACCCTCGCTTTCAAAAAGATTACGGCTTAGGATATGCAAAAGCGCCCCGGATTGTGCATGGACAGTCCGGGACGCGGAAATATAGTCGGGAGTTTAATTGAGAGCGAGATCGCTTTGCCGGAACAGGGCATGCACGCGCGCGCGAAGGGCGGCATACTCCGGCCTTTCCAGCGTTTCGGCGTTGCGGATTTCTTCGCCCGCGGCCTGCTTCGCTTCCATCAGCGTCTGCATGTCGAGCTGTAAATCGGCGACCTTGAAAAGCGGCAGGCCATGCTGGCGGCTTCCCAGAAAATCGCCGGGGCCGCGCAGAGCGAGGTCTTCTTCTGCGATTTTGAAGCCATCGGTGGTGGCGCAGAGGGCCTTGAGGCGCTTGCGGGTCTGCTCATTGCGGTTTCCGGAGACGAGGACGCAGTAGGACTGCGCGCTGCCGCGCCCGACGCGGCCTCTTAACTGGTGGAGCTGGGAAAGGCCGAAGCGGTCCGCGTTTTCAATTACCATCAGCGTCGCGTTCGGCACGTCCACGCCGACCTCCACGACCGTAGTCGCGACAAGAATGTCCGTCTCTCCGCGCGAGAACGCGCCAAGCGCCGCATCTTTGTCCGCCTGCTTCATTTTGCCGTGCAGAAGGCCTACACGCCGGTGGGGGAAGACGACCTGCCGGAGTGTCTGTGCGAAGCTCTCGGCGGATTTGAGACTGTCCAAGTCGGATTCCTCGACTGTGGGGCAGACGATATAGACCTGATGGCGCGCCTCGCACTGTTTTTCAATAAAGGCGTTCAGCCGCTGACGCTTGTCTTCGCCGATCAGGAAGGTATCGACCGGGAGACGACCGGGCGGAAGCTCTCCGATGACGGAAACGTCCAGGTCCCCGTAGGCGATGAGCGCGAGCGTCCGCGGGATGGGCGTGGCCGACATGACGAGAAGGTGCGGCGTCTGGCCCTTGGAAGAAAGCGCGGCTCTCTGCGCCACACCGAAGCGGTGCTGCTCATCGCAGACGACGAGGGCGAGATCCTGGAACGCCACGTCCTGCGTGATGAGCGCGTGCGTACCGACGATGAGTTGGGCGCTGCCGTCCGCAATTTCCGCTTTTCGTTGCCGCTTCTGCGTGGCAGTCAAAGAGCCCGTCATCAGAACTACGGAAATCCCGAGCGGGGAAAAGAGCTTTTGAAGAGACCCCGCGTGCTGCTCGGCGAGGATTTCAGTCGGGGCCATGAAGGCCGCCTGATGGCCGTTCTGGATCGCGCAGAAGCACGCCGCCGCCGCGACCATCGTCTTGCCGCTTCCGACGTCTCCCTGCACGAGCCGGTTCATGGGACGGCAGGACGCGAGGTCGCGCAGAATGTCATCGATGGCCGACTGCTGCGCGCGGGTGAGCGTGAAGGGGAGAAGCTTATAAAACGGCTCCATATGGCGCGTGTCCATGGGTTTGGTATGCAGCTCGTCCCGCTGGGTGCGGATGGCGGCGAGGCCTGCGGAAAAGATGAAAAATTCCTCAAAGACGAGCCGCCTGCGCGCTTTCTGCAAAGCCTCAAACGACGCGGGAAGGTGCACCGTCTCATAGGCAAAGTGCGCGGAGCAAAGACCATAGCGGGCCTGCACAGCCTCGGGCAGAATGTCCGGAAGAGAATCCAGGCACGCGTCGAGCGCTTGCCGGACGCACGCGCCGATGAGCTTGTTGGTGATACCGGCGGTGAGGGGATAAATGGGAAGGATCCGGCCCGTCACAACGCCAGCCGCGTCGACCGGCTCGAAGGCAGGGTTCTGCATTTGATGACCATAGCCTTCGCGGATAGCGCCATAGAAGCGGTAGCTCTCGCCGTAGTTGAGCTGATCTTTTACATAGGGCTGGTTAAAAAACACGAGGTCGACCCGGCCGGTTTCATCCGCCACCCGGACCTTTACAAGCTCCATGCCCTTGCGGATGCGAGACAGCTGCGGATTTGAGATGACCATCGCCTCAAAGCAGGCGGGCTCGCCGGGCTGTAATCCCGCAACGGACAGAAGCTTTGTCCGGTCCTCGTAGTCCCGCGGGAAGAAGGCGATGAGATCGTAGAGTGTTTCAATGTGGAGCTTCGCGAGCTGCTTTGCACGCACCGCGCCCACGCCCTTGAGCGCCGTCACCGGAGAAAATAAATCCATCTCATCACCGCCTTCTGGTTATTTACTACTATAGTATATCGAATGTATGTTCCGGATGCAAGCGCGAAAAAGCCCTCCGAAGAGCATCTTCGGAGAGCCTCGTGCAGAAAAAACTCGTAGAGTTTCGCCATCCGCAGATGGTGAAAGAAAATAGAAATCCATGTTATCCGGCGGCTTTGCCGACCGGAAACATACCGCTCACCTCGCAAGTGTAGAATTTTGCGCCAAGGGCGCAAAATTATGCGCGCAGTCGAGGTGCAGCTCCTCTTTTCGAAAAGCGTCAGCTTTTTGAAAAGAATAAGCCCTCCGAAGAGCATCTTCGGAGGGCTTACATTCGGCAAAATTAGGCCAGCTCGTTCATCTTCAGGGTAATGCTGCTCTTCTTGCGGGCAGCGTTATTCTTATGAAGAATACCCTTGTTGACAGCCTGATCGATGGACTTCACGGCAGCTTTATAAGCGCTATCGGCCTGCTCACGGTTGCCGTCGGCAACAGCGGCGTCGAACTTCTTCAGCGTGGTCTTAAGCGCGGATTTCTCCATCTTGTTGCGGGCGTTGTTGACTTTGGACACCAGAACTCTCTTCTTGGCAGACTTAATGTTGGGCATGACTACACCTCCTCCAATAGCGTTAATACCGAAACAAACAAATCCGTTTCATGCAGAAATACATTATAGCGTGCAAGCCCGAAGAAATCAATAGCTATTTTTCTTTTTTTTCTAAAAAAATCGCATACAGGCATCTGCGCGCGGCAAACTATCGGCGAGGTGAGCAGATGGATTACAGAACAGATCTTGCCATGGAGGCCTATACGCTCTGGAGGAAGGATGCAGGCGAGACGACAGAGCTTCCGGGCGTAAGGGCGCGCGAGGAGGACGCGAGCGGGGTCCACATCACGCGCGTGGAAATTCTGGATGACCGGGGGGCTCGGGCGCTCGGAAAGCCTGTGGGGCGGTATGTGACGCTGGAGCTGACAGCGCTTTCCCGGCGTGAGGCCGGAAGCTTTGAGGCGGCGGCGGAGGCGATTTCCAGAGAGGCGGCGCAGTTTTTGCACAGCCCCGGAAGCGTTCTTTGCGCGGGACTTGGAAACGACGCGCTCTCGCCGGAT
>CALCJW010000133.1:0-25081 GCA_937967235.1 uncultured Clostridia bacterium | reverse complement strand
ACCGAAAAGAGCTGCTCAACGGCAACGGCTTTATTCTCGGCGTCTCCGGCTCCGGCAAATCCTTTGCCGCCAAGCGAGCGATCACGGAGATTGCGCTGTCCACGGACGACGATATTATGACAGTGCTTCGGAGCTTCTGGCCAAGCAGGGCTTGACCATGGAAGATGCGTTGATTCTCTTTTTGAAGGAAACGGTCAGGCTTGGGAGGATTCCCTTTGATTATACGGAGGCAGACCTTGAGGAAGCGCGAAGATGGGAGAGAATCGTAAATGATGACGTACAGGATACTGGAGGTGAAGAAACGTGCATGGTAAATTGACGCAGCCAAAAATAGATGGGTATATCAGCTGGCTCCGGCGAAATGACCACTTTGGAATGACGAGCTGCATCTACGATGACAAAAGCCAGAAACTGCTTGATGAACTGTTTGAACTGTTAGAGCAGGTTGCACCGGAATCCCCGAACGGGATCAAGACGCTCTGGCTTCGTGCGGAAAGAGGACCAATCGAGGATTTCGGCAATGCAGCGGAGGAAATCGAGGAAGGCAACTATGATTCGGAAGAAGAATTTATAGATGCATGGAAAATCTGGTTCCCAGAGGACGTCAAATGGTATCATTTCCAAGCCGTCGAGGACAAAGCGGAAGGATACCGCGCTGTCGCGCTTCGCCACAGTTATGTGATCGTTCAGGACAAGCGCAGAGAACCAGCAGGATGGCCATGCGAAATTTCTGAGTTTGTCCAGTGGCTTGTCGACGGTGTCAGGGGCTGCATTAAAATGCTGAAAGCAGGGACTTATAACGATTTCGTCCGTGAAAATCTGCCGCCCCAGCACCGAACCTGAACAATCCGACGCAGGGATTTTTGGAATGTCTGGCCGGATGCAAGAGTCGACTTCTTCAAGGATATCTCGCCTGCGGATGTTGCGGAGTTCATTGAAAGTGCCTCCGCACAGGAAGAAAATTATGCTGCAATGAAAGACCGCTTACAAGCTATGACAGCCAATGATTTTTTCCGCTTTTGTGCCATGGGCTACGCGGAGAACAAGTATGATGGCTGCGAAAAAACGCCGAAGGAGCAGTATGTGCTCCATGCCGACGGCCGGGACGAGGGATTGCAGGATATCGATGCGGACAGCCCTGAGGCGTTTCATGCATGGCTCCACGATAGAGACCGGTGCGGTGGACATCCGTGGGAGGTCTGCCGCGGCGGAAACTCCACGCATGTCGATCTGCGGGTAATGGAAGATATGCGCGGTTATTTTCTGTATCTGGCAGGAGCAGCGTGGAACCGAACGATGGAAACCGTTAAATTCTACCTCGCCCTGACGAGAGCAAATATCCCCGTTTATCTGGCTGAAGCGAAGGTGCTGGCTGACCGGCTGGCGGAAGAAGAAAAGATTGGGATCGTGCCGGAGGGCGTTCTGCCCGCCTACTGTGGAAGCTGGTTTCCAAACGAACACATCATCGACTACATGAACCTGCCCAGTGAGGATCGAGAAAAGTTTCTGCCGTTTTGTACATGGTATGAGGAAAGGCCTACGGCTCTTGCTCAGCGCGAAGAAACATGATGTACTTGCCTGTGAAATGCTCGATTCCCGTTTCGGCGCAGTTACGCGTTGGATCAGCAGGGTGAACCACAAGTTCCATGACTTCCTGGCTTTCAGCAGCTAAAATACGGACAGAAACAAATTTCCAAGCCGGAGGTGAAGAAACATGAATCTGAAAGAAGCGTTCCGCTATCAGAACAAGCTCCAGTCGTTTCTGGATGAAGCGCAGAGCATCCTCGACCGCGATTCCAATGTCACGCGGGTCGAAAACACCTATCTGCGGCACAAGGTCATGGCGGAAGCGGAGGATGAAACCGTTCTTGCCGTGCCGGAAACGGAGTATTATGAGGGAATTACAGACATTGCCCGTTTCCTCCTGTATCTGCTGGACGAGAAAGGCAAGCTGTTCGCCGCCATCCGCAAGGCAAAAACGGAGCTGGACATCGACATGGACAGCGCGGTCAGCCTCAATGCGACGCGGCAGAGCATTGCCCGCACATTCAAGCGGATGAATGATCTGCGCAGCTCCGAGCAGACGATTTCCAATGGCGGCACCGGTTACCGGTTCAATGCCGAGGGCAATCAGATCTCCTACCGCTGCGATGTGCGGCGAGTGACGACGATCAATTATGACCGCAAGGTCATCCGCGCTGCGCTCGGCAAACTGAATCAGCAAGCCGATGAGACTTCCGCCAAAATTGACCTGTGCCTTGTCACGTCGAAGGTGGACTACGCGCCGCCTTTTGATGTGAATGCCAGCTTCGCTGAAGCATTCGAGATATATACAGAAAACGCCGGGGCATAATACCCCGGCACAGCCCGGCTATTTTGGATGCGGCAAGCCAAGAGAATGCGGATACCGGTTCAGGTGCAGATGAACGATAACGCTGCACGTTTTTATATAGAACACTCTGGTTCGGCTCACCCTACGAGCTTTTATAGAATGAAAAAGAAGCGTTCTGCTTCTCCATCCTCGCCAGACGCTCTTACGTAAAAACCGTTTTTTCTATATCACACGCTTTCCTACATCCAAACGGACGTCTCCATATGATATGTAAGGCAAGCAAGCCTGACTCGCTGATTACGAGATCAATCACGATCAAATGCTGATCTTTTCCGTGTGCGCAGCTGAACGTGTGACCTGTCACGCAGCGGGCAATGCAGGCGGAGCAAATGGTAGAAGCTGCATCGGACGCTTGCCGTATCCAAAATAGCCGGGGAGAAAATGATGTGAGCAGCAGGTCTCGGCCTGCTGCTCACTGACGATATGCAGTTTTATAACAGGAACCAGGATCTGATCCATCGGAACCTCAAAGAGCGTTCCGAGCGCGTAGAGATTGTCTACCGTGGGCAGGCTCTCGCCCTTCTGCCACTTGTAGATCGCGCGGGGTTCGTCAAAGCCGAAATAGCTTTGCAGCGCCCGGACAGTCAATCCGCGTTCCATGCGCAGACGGCGGATGTTGTTTCCCGTCGCGACAAGGTCGATCACGGGGTATGCTTTCATTCCCATTTTGCTTGCCTCCTTTAAGGTCGTGATATTACAAAATATGCATATCGGCTTAACGCAGCCGAACACAAAATCTTGTGCTGAAGTCCGTAATATAGGACATTAAAAATGCTACAATGATCTCAGAAAAGGCAGGGGGTCATTGGTATGGCACGAGCAGAGAGCATCACGTTTCAGGAGATTCGCACCAGATTCAGCACGGAAGATGCCTGCCGGACAGAATTATTTCGGCTTCGGTTTCCGAACGGCTTTTTCTGCCCGAAATGCGGCTGTACGGAATATTACCCTGTTCGCGGACGGAACACGTTCCAGTGCCGCGCCTGCCGACACCAGACCTCCGTCACGGCCGGGACAGTCATGCACCGCACACATCTGCCGTTGACAGTCTGGTTCTGGGCGATCTATCTCTGTGCCACGGACAAACGCGGCATTTCTGCCGTTCAGCTGAGCCGCACGCTGGGCATCTGTTACGAATCTGCATGGTATCTTTTGCTCCGGATTCGCGCCGCTATGGGTCAAAGAGACGAGAAATACGTGCTTTCCGGCATTGTTGAGATGGACGACGGCTATGTGGGCGGCGCGTCGCACAGCGGCAAGCGTGGTCGTGGGACGGACAAGGCAAAGATCGTTGTGGCGCTGTCAAAAACGGAAAACGGGGCTGCGCTGTTCATGCGGATGCAGGTCGTTGAAGACGTCACCGGCGGCACGCTTCAGCAGGTCATAGACAAAACCATTGCACCGGGTGCAAAAATCGAATGCGACGGCTACAGAAGCTATCGGAATTTGTCCGGCGTTACGCTGGACGCGAAAAAATACGAGACCGGCTATCTGCATTGGCTGCACAAAGCCATCAGCAACCTGAAAGCGCTCCTGTTGGGAACCTATCACGGCCGCTGCCAACAGCTTCAGGCGTATCTGGATGAGTTCTGCTTCCGCTTCAATCGTAGAAAAACTGGAGATCAGATCTTCATGCGTCTGACAAGAGCCGTCGCCATATCTTGCGCTCAGCTGCGTTAAGCCGATAAGCACATTACAAAATATCAGAGATGGCAGCCGGATGCAAGATGACAACGCACTTTGTAATTCAAATGTAAAACTAGAGGGGGATGAAGTGTGATCAATACGGTACCGCTGAAGAAGCAGAGCAAGCGAGCGCAGAAGGAATATCACAGCAAACAGCGCGGAAGTTGGTACGGTATATCGCCCGTGACGCGCACCGCGCCTAGTAGAAGGCTTTATGACCGAAAGCGAATTAAGAGAGAAGATCGCTGGGCTCGTGGAGAATGAATCATCTGAAGCGCATCTGAGAAGCAAAAACCGGCGTAGGCTGCGCCGCGTTCGAGACATTCAAAAGAGTGACAGACTGCTGCACATTATAAATTATGGCGGCTGTGCCCCGCATCGCGGATACATCGATTGGGGCTTTGACGGTCGGACGCTGCTGCACACAAGAAAGTACATCAAGTATCCTAAAAACAGCCGCAGTCAGAGCTGGATCAAGCTAGAGACTAGCCGTAGGATCCGCAGCTGCCGAAATGCTCCAGCAAAAGGGAATTTCTATCGCCGCTTATTTGACTATATAGTGATGACCAATTGCCAATTATCTTTGGCGAAGGGGTGTAAAGTTGAGAAAAAGTTATGAGTACAACGTAAAACCGTGTATTACTGCAAAATTGTCTTGCAATATGCAGAAAACGGCTTGGAGGTCGTCCTAACGTTTAGGGACGACCTCTTTAGCTGCCTACAGCGACTATGCGGTTGCGCTTACATTTTAGGACAAACCACGGCAAATTGAATTTGAACGACAATCAATTAAGAATCTTGACCGTGAGCTTTTTGCAAAGGAATTTTTGTGGGGAGCCAATTGAGTGGAATATGTGGCCCAAACTGTGCCTGTGACCATTATAAATAAAAATGTTTAAAAACGGGGATTTTAACTGTTAGAGTTGCGCATACGTGTTGAATTTGGTAGAATATAGTCAGAGCATACAGTGGGAGGAATCAGAATGCTGGACGGAGAGTTTATTGAGCATGTATGTGATCATTCAGATCGTTCTGCGTGGAACTGCATGACATTGATTGCCGGAAAGAATGCGACAACGACCGGCCAGGTCCTTGTCGCACATAACGAGGATGACGATGTATATTGCAAAGTCTATCGCGGCGATGTCCCGCAAATGAATTGGCAGGCAGGCTCTGTGATCCCTGCTGAAAATGGGCGGGCGTTGATCCCTCAGATTGAACATACACATGGGTATCTATGGGTCGAAGTGAAAGCAGGAATGTACGGCTTGTCCAATGCAGATACCTATTTCAACGATGCGGGCATTCTTATTGTAAGTAACAGCTGTAAAGTCTCAAAGGAGAACACACGGGATCCGTCTCGCCTGAGCAATGGCGGCATAGAGGGAAATCTTCGCCGCATAGTAGCTGAACGGGCATCGACGGCGCGGGAAGCGCTGCAGATCGCTATCGAAATGGTCGATACATATGGATATGCGCCAGACGGACGAAGCTACACGTTTGCAGACAAGAACGAAGCGTTTATGATTCAGATCGTCAGCGGTCGACATTATATGGCAGTTCGCATTCCGGACGATATGGTGGCAGTAATGCCTAATCACTATACACTGCACGGGCTCAACGACTTCCCGGAAGCCTACTATTCGCCGGATCTGGTTGAATACGCCATAGAAAAAGGGTGGTATAAACCCCGGCAGGATGGCAGTTTTGAGGATTTTGACTTTGCAAAGGCGTATGCGATAGAGGAAAAACAACACCAACCTTATAATGTATTGCGCGCAAAGCACGCTCTTCAGAATCTGATGCATCAGAAATGCGGGAACACAACAAATGATCTGCCCTTTGTTTGCCGCCCGAACCATAAGGTTTCACCCCGTGAATTAGGCAATATCATGTCTGAACACTATGAGGGCACGCCGGATGACGCGGAACGGGTTGGCCCTGGGCGCTCTCCGCATTATTCCAGTATCCGCCGCATTTGCACCGGCTCCACTGTAGACAGCATCGTATGTGAGTTTTCCAATGAGGCATTGTTTACAAAAATATGGACTTGTCTTGGGCGGCCCTGCCAGCTTCCCTATATGCCGACACACCCGGCCGCAGGACTTCCGAAAGCCCTGAACTCCATGGAAAAGCCTGTTGAGCGAGCCGCAAAACACTATTTATCAGCACCCGAAGAGATGGGATATTCAAGAAGTGTCTGGCAGAGATTCCGTGATTACCAAAATGCAATGGATCTGCTGTATTGTGACACCACAGACGACGGCCGTAAGCTTCTGTCTGATCTTTGGAACGCCGACTGCGAGGCTATAGCAAGGGCGGAGAACGAAGCACGAAGCCTCATCCGCTGTGGTAAGGTTGAGAATGCATTGACGCTGCTTCGTGAAACAGATAATTTGAGAATATGCAAAGATTTGGATGCGCTTGAAATGTTTGCTTCACAAAAGACTCGGCGGATAGATGCTGCGCCGGTATATCTGGAATCCAATCAGAAAAAAAGCATAACAGTTACCTTCTCTTGTCCCTTTGAACCCGTAGAGGAGAGTCTGATTTTTGGACTGAGCGGCCGAAGCACCAGTGCCAACTTTGCTTGTTGTCAGCAGGGAACGCTCAGAAAACATACAAGCGGCCAGTATACGGCAGACTTTTCACTGGAACTGCTCAAACCGGATCTGTGCGCAGCCGCGTCTTTTGCCTGCCTTCTGGGAGGAACGGACACCACAGGCATTCCATTTGTTGGGCAAGTAATGCTTTCGCTCCCCAAAACCGGAGTGAACCGCATGTGTGTTATGGCGGACACACTGAGAGATAAGAATGGCTGCAAAATGAAGTGATATATTAAATGCGACCATGTGTGTAGTTTTCATTGCAAAACAGTGCAATAAGAGCTATAATAAAGACAACAGAGGGCAAGCATCTATTTTGGTTCTACTCAGCCCTTGAGACTAAGCTGCTTTGACTTGCAGGAAACGCGAAAACCCTTGAGATTTCAGGAGATTTTAAGTCGAGGGATCTAAAAGGGTGCTGCTTGCCAATCCCTTGAAAACGCTGTGTTTTCAAGGGATTTTTCTTTTTTTATCCCCAACACAGACCGCTTACGTTCTCCATGATTTTTTGGAAAGGCAGGCGGTCTGATTTTTTATGAAAATTGTGTTCAGAAAAGAAAATGAAAATCTGTCCATGAAAGGCGCGTTTGAAGATTTCGTGGTCAGCCAGATGGCAAAGGGCGAATCGGACAAAACCGTAGAAACCTACCGTTCGCATTTTAAGTCGATTGGAAAATATCTCGATACGGAAATGACGTTTGGCGCAGTACAGCAAGCTGACCTTGACCGGATGATCGTTTCGATGCGTCAAAATGGTCTTGCGCAAAACTCCATCAGCAGTTATCTGCGCGTCTTCCGCACATTTTTGCACTGGTGCGCAAGAGAAGGTTATACAACACTCGATGTTCCAAATTACAAACAGGTCGAGACGGTCAAAGAGACGTATACGGATGAGGAGCTGTTGCGTCTGCTGAAAAAGCCTGCGCAGGATTGCAATTTCTGCGAATACCGCAACTGGGTGATTATTAACTTCCTGTTTAACAGCGGATGTCGCGCTTCAACTGTCCGGAACATTCTGATTGGGGATGTGTTCTTGCCGGACAGCCAGATTATTTTCCGGCACACCAAAACACACAAGGTTCAGGTCGTTCCGCTGGCACAAATGAACGCAAACGCAGAACGGATACAAAAAGGCAGTTCCAGAAGATAAGGCATCATCTTTGCACATCTTTTAGCATTTATCATCGACATTAAAAAATGCAAGAAGACGTCTCTACCTTCAGCAAAAGCATCGAACCTTACGCCGCAATGCACGCCAAAATACCAAGAAGGGACGTACCGCACGCGGCGCGTCCCTTCCTCCCTTCTTCTCCTCTAATCCTCGTGATACGTCTCCCACCCGTGCCACGTCATCGCGTCCAAATCGCCCCATGTGAGACCGTAGCCCTCCGTCTCCTGCCATGTGCAGTACCGAAACCAATATGTAATTCCCAGCTGACACGGCAGAATGTCCTCGATGATAATTTTCATCTGCGAGAACCCCTCCGGAATGCCCATCACACCCGGGAACCAGACCTTCACATGGTTGACCTCCCCGGTCTCTTCCACACTGCACGCAACGCCGCACGCGCACAAACACCGGTTGAGCGCCGCGAGCGTAAAGCTGTCGCCGCTGATCCGGAGAAAGCCCGCAATGGCCGCGCGTCTGGCCTCAATCGTTTTGGCCGGCGGCCTACTTCGGAACAGCGCTTCCCACTTAGAGAGCCCCTCGTCCCCCGCCGACAGAACGATTGTTTCTTTCTGAGCCTCCGAAAAGGTCGTGTCCGCCTCGTCCAAAACTGCGCCCAGCGCCTGCAATTCCGCAAGTGAAAAGCTTCCCTCCCGAAAGCTGTAAACGCCAAGCGGCCGCAGCATCGCTATAAGCTCATTCCCGTAGCTCATGCCTCCGCCTCCGTGATCGTCACTTCGCCAAGCCTGCAAAGCGTCCGCTCCGTCCCGTCAATATCCGTCTCCGGCTGCAAAAGCTTCACGTTCTGCACAGTCCCTGTCTCAAAAATTGCGCTGGAAATGGCAGCCCTATAAAGGCTCCTTCCAAGAAGCGCGCCTGTAAAGAGCGCCCCCACTGCCTTTTCTGCCGCCGCCTTCGCCGTCTCAAAGCTCACGCCCGTTTCTGGAAGCAGCTGCGCCGTAACAGCAACCGACTGCACCTCGGGCGCCAGCACCGTCACATCCACCGCGATCTCGCGCACTGCGTCCAGATCGTCCTGCACCTCCTGCAAAAGCTCCTCCGACGGCACGCCCTCCGGCGCGGCAATCACAACGCCGACCGTTCCGATCCCGTTCATTCTCGGGATGACCACCGCCGCCTCCACGCCCGCATGGCTCAGTGCCCGCAGCTCATAAAACGCCGCATTCGCGCCATTCGGCAGCCGGATGAAGCTATCCAACACCCGTACCCGCAGCTCCTCGTCTGTTTCCGCGCCGCTTCCGCCGGTAAAGGCCTTCGGATTGAGCACACCGGACACGCCCTCCGGCGCGCGGGTCATGACTGTGATCGTCTCCGCGCCCGCGTTTCCGCTCGTGCCCACGCTCTCGGCCTCCGCCGGGATATCCGCGTACAGCTCTCCCGCCGGAATGACACCGTCCTCGGTCGTCACAAACCGGACAAGCCCCGCCGTCGCGCAGACCGTGCCGCGTTTTACCGTCAGATCGTCCTCCCGCGCAGCGTCCAGCCGGAACCGCAGCGAGCCTCTTGCCTTCGTCCCCGCTTTTCTCTCGATCCCGCGCAGCGCCGCGTGGTAGTCCAGATACTCGCCCGTCG
The DNA here is from genome assembly GCA_937967235.1 of uncultured Clostridia bacterium. Classification (GTDB taxonomy): domain Bacteria; phylum Bacillota; class Clostridia; order Oscillospirales; family Oscillospiraceae; genus CAG-170. The sequence goes on along the minus strand of CALCJW010000133.1, from coordinate 15,636 downwards.
CCGTCTGCGGGAAGCTCTGGTTGACGGCCCAGTCGCTGTAGGCATAGAGCGTCTGTATCTGCGCTGCCGCCGCGTACAGCCGGACGGCAAGGTCTGCCGTGTCGTCCATCGTAAATCCGGTTTTCTCTTCAAAAACCGCCAGCATCTTCCCGTAAAGCTCGTCTACTTCCTTCAAATCCGCACCTCCAACGCCTGTTTTTCATCCTGATACGTGAGCCAGACCTCCACGCTCGCCTGCCCGCTCGGCAGCTGCGTCAGCTTCACATCGTCCACCGTAAGCCCCATTCCCTGCAAGGCCTGTTCGCAGTAGATTTTTGCCGCAGCCTCCCGTTCCGACGGCCGGAGCCGTCCAAGCTCATAGAGCCTGCTCCCTAAGTCCTGCAAAAACGGAAAGCTCCCGCGCCTGCATGTGAGCTTAAAAAGCGCTTTCGCCAGCACCTCCTGCGTACCATGGAGCCTCGTAAAGCCGCCGAAGCCATTCGGCACATAGTCGCCGTCTCGCAGCAGATTTTCCATTCACGGCACCTCCATTTTCTGTCCATTCACGTAAAGATCCCCCTGCACATACACATCGCCATGCAGAAGGATTTTCCCGTCGTTCGTCACCTTCACGCTCGCACCCTTGGAAAAGAGCATCACCTCTCCGGCCCTGAGCCCCTTCGTGCCCTCCTGCGGCATACCCGCCACATACAGCTCGTTCCCCTTCACCACCAGCACGCAGTCCGTCGCCGCCGGGTTCCAGCAATAGCCGCCCGGAGAGATGACCTTCGCCTGCCGCTTTTCCGCGTCCGTGACCACCGCCGGATTTTTTCCTCCGATGCTCACCGTTCCGAGTGTCGCCGGATCCTCCGCGTTTTGCTCCGCCATCACACGTTTTGATAACCACATCTCCATCACCTCAAAATAAGCGTACAAGTCGCTCCCGTCTCGTCGCACCCCGACTGCGCCTCCTGCACCGTAAACGTCCCGGAAATTCCGAGCGCGTCCAGCTTCACAGAAACCATGTCCAACGGCTCCGCCAGAAAAACGCCCGGCGCGGTCACATACAGAAGCTTCTCGTCGCGCTTCGCATCATCCAGCCGCTGCTTTGCCGTGCGGAAGCTCGCGCGGATTTTATTCCCGGTCATGCCCGCGTACAGTACCCTCGTGCCGCCAAGCTTTTGGAACTCCTCGTAATCCGCCGCCTGCATGCTGCCGTTTCTTGTGTTGATGAGCACCTGCCTTGCCGCCACACCGTAGCGGTTGCGCACATACTGCGCCTGCAAAATCTCATCTCCGAGCCAAACCGTCTTTCCGTGCGCGTCCTTCCGCAGCACCAGCGTCCCATCCGCCAAAAACCGCGGAAAAATATCCGCGCTGTGCCTGCAGAACCCCGCCAAAGCCTGATAGCACGTCGCACCCGTCTGCACGACAAACTGTGAAACAGGCGGCATCTCATCCGCCTCGATCTTCGTAATTCCGCAAGGCCTTACATAGGCGTTTAAAATATCCTCCAGCTGCGCCGTCACATACTCCGCTGCTAAGGTCTGCATGTCCATGAGCCTTCCCGCCATGCCGCGCCCCGTGATCTCAGCCAGTGCCCCGTCCCTTCCGAGCCGGAGCTCAAAATCGTCCACGATCCCCGTGAACACGACTTTCCCGGCCTCCACTGCCTGAAACTCCGTCGCTCCCTCAAGCAGTGATGCCGTCTTCTTCCCGCACGCGAACTGCACACTGAAGCTGTCGCACGGCTCTCCGTCTGTCCGCTTGACGCTCCACTGCAAAAGCGCCGGCAGCACCGTTCTTTTCCCCGCGTAATCCGTCACAATTCCGATCATCGCACCCGCACCCTCGTTCCGCTCTGCACCTCGTTCGGCTTCGCGATCTGCGGATTGAGCCGCAAAAGCTCCGTCATGCTCAGTCCATAAGCATTGCTGACGGTCCAGAGCGTCTGCCCCTCTCGCAGCTCATAAAACCGTTTGCCGTCCGTCTGTCCAATGCCCGCCGTCGGTTCCTCGGCGGCTCCCGGCGCTTCGCAGAATGTGAACCGATAGGCCACATAATCGTCTCTCGGCTCCTGCGTCAGCTCCAGCTCCGTAAAATACGCGCCTGCCGTCTGCCAGACCGGGTGCACCAGCGCCCCGCGCCCGCCCTTCTGAAAAACCGCCAGCAGCTCCAAAAACGTACTGTAGGCATCCGCGCCGAAAAACTCGCCCTCGCCCTTCATCACCGTCGCCGTCCTGCCCAAATCCTGCACCACAAAGCCCCCCATCGGAACCTTGTGCACCGCCGTCTGCCGCTTGCAGCTGATGGTATACGTCCGCGGATTATTCGGCCACACAAAAGACCCGAACCGCATCCTCAGCATCGTCTTCCCTCTCTTTCCTCTCGAGTCAAAAAGCGTCAGCTTTTTTCAAACTTTTATCCATATCTTCTGGCGTCACGCTCAAAAAACCGCGAAATCTCCTGCATCGACCGCTGCGACGGACCCGACGCAATGCCCGCAACCTCCATTTGCTGCCGGTAGCTTCCCATCATACCGCCCGCCGCGCTGTCCGGCGTTCTGGCTGTAATATCCACGCGCTGCCTCTGGGTAAGCTCCGTCATCGCCGCCTCCATCTTTCTCGTCTGCTCCAGCTGCGCCTGCGCCGATTTTTGCAGCTGCATGCTCTCGAGCCGCAGCGTCTGCCGCGTCATCTCCCGCAGCGCCTGCTCGGCGGACCACGTCTCTGTCCCGTCCATCTCCGCGCCCGCCTGCATAAGCCCCGGCCGTTTCTCCCGGCTTTGTGTGTTCTGTTCCTGCGCATCGCCCGTTTCCCTCTCTGCGCGCAGCGCAATCTCCCGAATCTCGGGCTGCGGCGCAGTGTCAAACTGCGCCGCAAGTCTCGTCTGCGCCAGAAGAAGCCGTCTCACATACTCCAGCATCCCTCAGCTCCTCAAACCGCCTTTCATCAAACCCTGCGTTTTCCTCCGGCATTTCCTCGCCGCACACCGGGCAGAGCCTTCTCTGCGCCCGCTCCCGGCAGCTCGGGCACATCGCGTCCAGCTTCTCCTGCTCATCGAGCATCATCTGCGCCGCGCAGTAGAGATATTCCCGGTCCGTCATCCGTCGCGCCCTTGCCTCTCCCGGCAAAACGCCAAACGCCCTTAAAACGCGCCACTTGAGCCGCTCATAGTCCTCCTGAGAAAGCGCCTGCATCGCCTTTTGCGCGTTTTCCTCGCTGCATGCAGGATTTTCCTCCCGGCAGAGCGCCGCATACGCTTCCGTCCACCGCGCGATCTGCTCTGCGGAAGCCGCCCGCATCAAAGCCTCGCCGCCGGAGAACGCCCGCACGCCGTCCCGGTAAATCGCCCGCGCCAGAAGGCACGCGTTCATCCAGAGCCCAAGCGTCTGCTCGTCCTCCCCGCACGCGTCCATTGCCTCTCTGCGCGATTGCAGCACCTCATATGCCGGAACCACGCACAGCTCCAGCCCGTTCTCCAACGCCCGTCTCCCGCTTCCGGCAAAAAGCCTCAAAAACGCTTCGTTCCTCATAACAGGTTTTCCACCCGGCGGCCTGCCTCTACCGTCACCTTTTCCAGAACGTTTCCGCCGACCTCCGCGCTCTCCTGCAAGCTCTTCCATTGGCAGCCCGTGTAGATCACGTTCCGGTCCGGCTTGCAGATCACGAGTGAAAACTCTCCCATATCCGCAAAGCTCAGCCCATCCCGAATCGCCTCATCCGTCGCGTAGATCCGCGTCAGCTCCAGCGTATACTGGCTCTGCCCGCGAATCGTCGTCACCGGTTCCGACTGGCCGAACGCGTAAATGGCCTTGCTCTCCCGGCTCGCCGTCACCTTATAGCTCTGCACCACCGCCACACGCACGCCGTCCACTTCCAGATAAATATCCGCCGTCGTCGGAATTTTCCGAATCGCCATACTCTTCCTCCTCAAACACTGATATGAGCCGTCAGGAAAATCCGGTTCAGCCCATGCACAACCGTAAACTCAAACTCCACCAGACACGTCGTCGGGTCCGATTCCAGCGCCGTCACCGTCAGGTTGTCATACCCCTCGATGATCTCGCGCTCGATGCGGTCTTCGAGCTCCACGATCACCTGACTGCGGATGGCATTTCTCGTCAGCGCATTGTTTTTCGCCCGTGTAAACTTCGCCCGCAGGCTTCTTCGGATGGCCGGAATCACATCGTCCACAATCAGAATCGTCCCCAGCTCGCGGAACGTCGCATCCTGCGTCTGGCCGGTCTTCGTTCTCGTCGTAATGCCGCGCATCACGCTGACTTTGCCGCCCCAGCACTCGAGCGCTGTCACGCCGCCGGTAACCAGCGCGTCGATCTGCGTGTCCTCATACACCGCGCTCACACCCGTCACGCCGTAGAGCACCTGTCCGTTGAGCGGCAGCGCCGGGTCAGACTGGTCGGTCAGAACGCCCGCCAAAGCGCTCGCCGCCATGAAGCCGCCCGCCGCCTCTGTCTCGCCCCAGACGTAGACGTCCGGCGCAACGAGCACCATGCGCTCCGAGTTCAGCACCGCCGCCCGGTCGGTCAGGTCTTTGACAGACGGTGTGGACAGTCCCACAAGCCCGATACACTCCGCATTCTGCGCGGAAGCCGCCTCCACCGCGTCGCGCAGCGCCTTCTGCACCGTCTCTAAACTGCTCGCCGCCACGCAGAAGCTTGCCTCCTTCTCCGCGAAAATCAGTGCAAACGCCGCCTGATAATCCGCCAGCGCATCCGCCGCCACAGGGCTCGCCAGGACTGTGCCCGCGCCGTTCTGATAGGCGATCTTCGCCATGCGCCCGAGCTCACTCGCTTCTCCGAACGCCTCCTTTGCCTCCGAATACGAATGCAGCCGGTAAAGTCCCGCCTTCGCCTCCGCCTTGCCAACGAGCGCAATCACACGCTCCGTCGTGCCTCTTCCAATCACCGACGACGCGTCATAGCTCGAATACACGCCCGGTCTTTCATGGTACACAAGACTCATCGTACCTCTCCTTTCAGCATAAAGTCCGTAAACTCCGTCTCTTCCTCATTGGCAAGCGCATAGACATACGCCAGCGCTGTCGCCGTCATCTTGCAGCAGTAGCAGTCCATATCCGCCTCGAACCGGCATCCCTCCATGACCGTCTTCATAACCGTCAGCCCTGGGATCCCGCCGGAGAGCTTCGTCAGAAGCGCACTGGAAGCCTCCATGCACGCCTTCGCGCCCAAATTCTCCGGGCTTACGACCTCCATCGCAACCTGCGCCTCCAGCCGCCGTCCATAGATCGAAACCGTCTTTCCGTCCATCTCTGTCACGCCCAGATATGAATAAAGCCCCGCGTCCGTCGCCTCCGCCTTCTCAAGGCCAACGGCCACAACTGCGCCGGAAAGCTCCGGAAACTCCCCCTCCGGCATCCGGCGCACCGCCTGAAAGCCCGCGCCCTTCAGCCACGTCAGGACTGCCTCCATCAGCTGCTCCACGCCGCTTCACCTCCCGCCTTCACAAGAAGCGCCCACACATAGACCGCCTCATCCGCCAGGTACCGCGTTTCGCACCGCCGCACAAGAAATTCCTCTCCCTGCGTCTCGAGCCTCTGCCCCGCGCGAAGCTCCACATCCGCCGGCCCAATGTACACATACTGCCCCTTCTGGATCTTGCCGAGCGTCTCGATGACCTTCCTTGTCGCCTGCCAGCCCTTTTCCGTCACCGGCTGCACCAGTGCCCGAAACGTCCGTGCGCTCTCGCCTTCCCGCACCGTCACAAGACTCCCGTAGCCCTGCAAAATGCTCTCCATGAGCGTTTTCATCCGCGCACCCCCACGAACGCAAACCCTTCCGGTCTGCAAAACGGCCGCATCAGCATTCTGGCCTGCCACTCGAGCTTCTGCGGCGCGCTCATCTGCGACGTATTCTCGAGTCCCGTCGTCCTCACGCTCACATCGCCCACTGTAAAGCTCTCAATGTTCCACCCCGTCACGCTCTTCTGCGTATAAATGCCGACCACCGCCATCCACGCCGCCGCGCATACAAACACCGTCCGGCAGTCCTCCGCCGTCACGCCGTCCTTGAGTCTTGCCTCCCACTGCGCCGCCGAGATTTCGCAAAGCCGCTTCAAAAGCGTCTCATCCGTCCCGGAGGGGGCGGCCTGTCTGGCCGCCTCATAAATTTCCTCCAGCATCGTCATCCGATCACCAGCACCTTCGAAGCCTCCGGCATGATCTTTCCGAAGCCGGAAATCGACGTGATGGCCGCGCGCTCGAGCTGCCGGTCGATGAGCTTGTCATACTCGACCGTCACATCGCCCGCCTGCACCATCTCAAGGGCGTATCGTCTATCCAGACCGATGATCTTGCCCGCATCCACACAGCTTGCCCGCAGCAGCTCCGCGCCAAGCGGGGTAGACAGCGCGCCCGTGCCCTGGAAATTAAGACCCGTCAGCGGGTTCTGGAACTCGCTGAGCCCCAGCATCTTGACCATCGCGTCCGTGTTCATCAAAAAGCAATTGAGCTCATACGGCTCAAACTGCGCCCAGAACTCGACCAGCTGCTGATAGGTCAGCGTCCCCACCTTGCCGGTCAAAGGCAATGTGCCGATGGTAAACGTCGATGCTGCATTGTTGTTGCCGTCGCCGTTTACAAGAACATCCACTGCGTCTTTCAGATGCATCGTCTGGATGTACGCGCCGATCTGGCGCAGCGTAACGGAAAACAGATCGAGCTTCTGGAAGCGAATCGCCTCATAGGACGCGACAAGCATTCTGCCGCGCTTATTGAGCTTTACCAGATTGTCCTTCGTCTTGACCTGCGTGGCCGGGATGCTTGCGCCCTCGGCGACCTGCATGAGCATCTTGTCCTGCTCCGACGGCACGGAATACACGCTTCTGTAGTCCATCGCATCGATGCTCGTCGTGCTTGCCGTGATCTTCGGCAGCACATTGTTTTCCTCCATGCCCTGCTTGACCGCGCGCGCGATATACTCCGGGAAGAGAACACTCGAGTCCATCGTGCGGAAGAATTTTTCAACCGGGTCGGAGTACGCGCCCTTCGCGTGAATGTCAAAGCGCTTGAGCTGACGCTGGAACGCGTCGGTTCCCTCGAGCGCCGTGCCTCTGTAGTTTTCGCTCGGGTCGAGCGACTCGAGCACCTGCGTAAACGTCTTGCCGCTCTCGCGGTACATGCCCTTTTCCAGCTTTACATGATCAAAACCCATCGTAATTCTCCTTTCCTCTTATAAAAACAGACCGATTTTCTTGTTTGCCGCATCGACATGCACAACGAGGCACGTTCTGCCCGTCGTTGCCGGAACAACCTCGCCGTTCTCATCCGTCGCCAGCACCGCGTAGCCAAGCGCCGGGGTCGTCGTGCCCGCGTAGCTGACCTCCACGTAGCCGCCCATCACCACGTTTGCAGCGCCGCCCCGTACGCTCGAAACGACGCCGATAAAACTGTCGTCCTTCCCGCACGCGCCGACCGTGCCGTTTGCCGTCATCTTGCAGACCTTGCCCTCCTTCAGGCCCGTACCTGCCGCGAACGTCACCATACGCTCGCCGATTGCCTCAAAAGAAATTGCCATTGCTTGTTCTCCCTTCCAAAAATCAATATTTCAGACGCGCCGGTCTTCCCCAGCGCCTTGTCTGTCTCTCACAAAGCCCCGCGTGCTTGCCCTTGTCTGCCTCGCCGGAGCCGTCTGCCGGATCGAGCGGCCCGCTAAATCAGAAACGCGCTGTTCTGTTCCCGCGCCGTCTCCTTCTCCACCGTCATCTGCGGTGCAGGTGCAAAGAGCTCCGCCGTCTTGCGCTCGAGCCCCATCGTCACCGCACGAAGGTCTTCCGCCGGCATCGCGCGCAAAACCCGCTGCCAGAGCGCATCGTCGAGTCCCAGCTCCAGCAACATCGCTGCCCGTCTTGCCCGCAGCGTGAGGTCTTCCCGATACGCCTTCCCGAGCTCCGCGTCCTTCTGCAGCCGCTTCAGAGAAACCTCGTCCATTGCCTGCCCGGAGCCCGTCTGCTTTTTAAGAACGCCCGCTTCCTTCTGTGCCGGCACCGCCACAAACGAAAACTCATACGCGTCTGCCGCCTCACACAAAACCGCCGCGCACCGCTCCGTGCCGTACGTCTCGCCCTTCACATGCGCGCACACGCCATACTCCTCACCGCAGATCGAGCACATCTTCCGCCGCACCGCGCAGCCAATCGAGACCTCCTTTTTGATGCCGCCCTCGATCTGCCGGATAAGCCCGTCCATCTCCTCGCCGCGCAGCATATACGCCCAGCCCTTGAGCATCGTCACGCCGTTCTGCGTCAGAACCTCCGTGTCAAAAATCCGCGCCACCTGCTTTTCCGCCGACCACGCGTGGTCCATGATCCCCGTCTTCCCTACAAAAAGCGCCGCCAGCTCCCGGATACACGCCTCCGAGAACCGCTCGTCGTCCCGGTCAACCTGATCGTCGCACAGCCGCACGGAAAACACATACACGTCCTCCGCCGTAACCTTCGTCTTCGTCAGCCGGTTGATTTTCTCCAGCTGCTCCTCGCTCGGCGCGCCGCTCAGCTCAACGCCTGCCGCCTTCGTTACCTTCATGTCGTCTCCTCCTGTTTCTCCATCAGTTTTTCCGCCTGCGCCCGGTAAAGCTCCGCGTGCGCCTGCTCCACAATGTCCTGCAAGCTGATCTCATCCCAGACGATCTCCACATCCTCCGCATACCTGTGCAGCTGCATCCACAGCCTGCAAATTCGAAGCAAGACCGGCTCCACCGTCCTTCGGATGGCCCACAGCTCCGACGTCAGAAGATCCGTCTGCTGCGCGCTCATCCGCTCGGTGGACGCCCAGTTGAGCCCCAGCAAAAACGGCGGAAGCCCCGTCTTCGCCACCAGCTGCTCGAGGATCTGCCGTACCGGCACCTCCGAATCGAGAATCTGTCCGTCCGCGCCGATGACCTTGATCTCCACATCGCCGACCGCCACAAAATCGCGCACCACACCGTGCCGCGATTCCTGCATCGCCTGCGACCACTGTGACGCGATCTGCTCGCTTCTCTCCTGCGCGTCGATCCTCCCGGCCTCGTCCTGCGGCTTATACACTACCGAGTAGCGCACATTGCCCGCCCGCTCCCAGTTCGTCCCGATCGTGCTGTAAATCTTCAAAAGCACATCCACCAGAAACGGCATGCTCCGGAACACCGACGCGCCGTACGGATTCTCCTCATCCGGGTTCCATGCCGCGAACAAAATCAGATTCTGCCGCGGAAAGATCTTCACCTCCCCGTCCTGCCACTGCCCGAACGCAAACTCCATTGCCGACGTTCCCTCCTGCACATAGAGCTTCGTCACATCGCCCCACAGAACCGCCGTGATCTCGTTCCCGCCGACCACCATTTCGCCCACAGCCCTGCCGTAGACCAGCATGCTCTGCAAAAACGCCGCCAGAAAGCTCTCGAGCCCCACCTGCCCGCGCCCGGCATTCACCGTCTTCAAAAACCGTTCCAGTTCCCTTTCCGCCTTCCGGTTCCCACATGAAACGGTAAATCCGCCCGTCAGCCGCACAAGCTTTCCGATCGCCGCGTCCAAAATCGGCACCGCGTTTCGAATCTGCCGGTACACCTCCAGCTCTCCGCCGCCCAACGCCGTCACCCCGCCGAGCATCCCGAACGGATGCCGGGACCCATCGCGCAGCTGCGCCGCCTTGCATACACCTGCTTTCACCTTTTTCCGCATAACCTTCACCCCTTCAAATCTTCCGTTCTGGTACGCACGCGGCAAATACCGCCGAGCCCGCCAGAACATCCGTCACAAAATACCGCATATCGTCCATCGCGTGGTCGTTCTTCTTCACCACCCGGTCGCCGCCGGCTTCCAGATCCCAGACATACAAATCCATCTCCCGCAAGCAGTCCGTGCACCGCTCGCAGATCACGATCCGTCCCTCTTTCAGTGCGTCCGCCGTCTTCCGGATCCCGGAGATCACATCGTTGTCCGCCTTCCGCACCTTCCAGCCATTGCGCCGCAAAACCTCAATAAAGCTCGCCGCCGACGGGTCAACGATCACCTCCCGGATCGTCCGTCCCCCGGCGAGCTTCCGCAGTTTCTCGGCGTATTCCGCATCCGTCATCTGCCGCCCCTCGCGCCGCGAGTCAAAATAAAACTCATCCGTCCGGTACCACACGCCGTTCTGTTTTCCCCACAGCCCGAAGGACGCCGGGTTCACCGTCCCGTAGTCGCACGAAATGACCCACTGCTCAAAAAGGCCTCCCGGCGCCGATCGTACGCTCGCAGTGTCAAAGAAGTCATATACCCGCCCCTCGGCCTGGCACCACTGCCCCAAAATGAACCGCCGGTAAAAAACGCCCGTATACAGCCGCTCGTACCGCCGTCTCACCGTCTGGCTCAAAGACGGATTATCCTGCATCGTAAAATGCAGGTGCAGGCAATTTCTTTTATCCGCCTGCAAGATCCACTCCTTATAAAACCAGTGCTGCGGCCCCTCCGGATTGCAGCTGAACCACAGCCTGCTTCCCTCCACCGAGCACCGCGCGCACGCCTGCTCGACAAACGACCGCGGCATCAAAACGACTTCGTCGAGAAACACGCCTGCCAGCGTCATGCCCTGAATGAGCGCCGCCGATCCCTCGTCCTTGCCGCCGAAGAGATAAAACTCGTTCTCCTGCCGCCCGAACCGCACCGTCAGCACCTGCGCCGCCCGGTGATCCGAAACCGTCATTCCCAGCCTTCTCAGCCACGGCAAAAGCTCCTCCACCACGTTCCGCCTCACACCGCCTCTCGTCTTCCCGCACAGCGCGAACCGCCTTCCCGAAAAGCAGCTCATCGCCCACAAAAAGAACCCCAGCCCCATCGCGAGCGTCTTTCCCGACCGCACCGCCCCATCGCAGACCAGCGCGTCAAACCCCTTGTCCCGGCTTTTCGGCATCCACCACGTCATCGCCCGCAGCTGCTTATTCGAAAAGCTACTTGTCATCGCCCCGCTCCATTCCCTGCGCCAGCGCCTGCAAAAACCGCTCCGCGCCATCGTTTCCGCCGTCTGCCAGCGCCGCCAGCTGCTCCAGAACCTTCGTCCGGTCGAGGAGCTTAATCTCCACCGTCCCCTTTTCGCTCCGCTTGATCTCCGTCAGCATCGAAAGATCAAGCTTTTCAATGTCCACGTCCTCGCACATCGCCAGCTTCACGCAGTCGTTCGGCTTTCCGAACGCCATCTTCCGCAGCTGCCGCCGGATTTTCTCCAAATCCGTCTTCATGCCATCCCCCTTTTCCTGAGAACCTCTTCTCACCCTAACCGCGCAAAAAAAGGAAAGTTGCCGGAATCCCGGCAACTCTCCCGAAAAAAGCAAAAATATTTATTTTTTTCTTCCAATCCGGTTCCTGTCTGGTATAATAATCGTGCCGGTTCCGGCAATCCACCTTCAGGAGAACACCATGACCTATCCAAACGTATGCCTCCGCCGCGGCGAGGCTCCCGATATCCGCGCCGGTCAGACGCTGATTTTTGAAAACGAGCTCGATTGGGCAGACGACACCTGCACCGACGGCTGCATCGTCGACGTCTTAGACGAGCAGCTCCGTTTCACCGCCCGCGGCTTTTTCAATTCCCGCTCCAAGATCACCGTCCGCGTCCTGACGCGCGACCAACACGAGCTCATCACCCCCGACTTTTTCCGAACCCACATCGAGTCTGCGTGGCATGATCGCCAAAAGCTGGGCTTCGAGAATTCCTGCCGCGTCGTCTTCGGCGAAACCGACGGCCTTCCCGGTCTCACCGTCGATAAATTTGCCGATTACCTCAGCTTCCAGATCACCTGCCTCGGCTTAGAATCATGGAAGCAGACCATCATAGACATTCTCGTCGATCTCTTCCAGCCAAAGGGCGTCTACGAGCGCGACGATCTTCCCGTCCGTGAAAAAGAGGGCCTGCCTCAGATCAAGACCTGCGTTTACGGCTCCGTCCCCGATGAGCTTGAAATCCGCGAACACGACGCGCGCATGCTCGTCTCCATTCCAAACGGCCAGAAAACCGGTCACTTCCTCGACCAGCAGGAAAACCGCGGCCGTATCCGCCCGTATTGCAAAAACAAGACCGTTCTGGACCTCTGCTGCTGTACCGGCGGCTTCTCTGTCCACGCCGCGCTCTACGGCGCATCGCACGTCACCTCCGTCGACGTCTCCGAGCAGGCGCTTTCCCTCGTTCGCCGCAACGCCGCGCTCAACGGCGTGGAAGACAGAATCACCACCGTCTGTGAAAACGTCTTCGACCTTGCCAAAGCGTGGTCCGACGAGCAAAAGCAGTTCGGCCTCGTCATCTGCGACCCTCCCGCCTTCGCCAAAAGCCGCAAAGCGCTCGATAACGCCTATCGCGGCTACAAGGAGCTGAACCTGCGCTGTATGAAAATGGTCGAATCCGGCGGCTTTCTTGTCTCGTGCTCGTGCAGCCAGTTCATGACCCCCGAGCTGTTTCTCGCCATGCTCCGCGAGGCCGCCCATGATGCGGGCCGCGACGCGCATTTACTCGAGCTTCTCATGCAGTCCCGCGACCACCCCGCCGCCCTCTCCTCCGACCATTCCCTCTACCTCAAGGGCTACATTCTTCAAATCTTCTGAAAACGCCAAAAGCGGCCGCCATCCAAAGATGGCGGCCGCTATCATAACACGTATACGCGCGGACACATGCGTAGGGGTCGATGCCCACATCGCCCCGGCGGCACAAGCCGCTTTTACGGAAATTCTCGGCGAATTCGTAGCTCTCCAAAGGGGCGATGTAGGCATCGCCCCCTACGAGAAATCTGCAAGCGCCAGCTTTTCCGCAAACCTCAGTCCATATATCGGGCAATATACTCCGGCGGATTGCTGGGATCATCGGCAATGGTGAACGTAAACGCCACCTTGTTTTCCGCCGAGAACAGATTGCACCAGTCGAGGAAGTTCTCCGTCTCAACCGGGTCCTTCGACTTCGACAAGCTGTACAGATTGTCGATAAAAACGTGCGTAATATCAAAATTACCCGCATGCAGGCCGCTGATAAAGCCCTGCAGCAGCGTATAGCTCTTGATCGAATACTCGCTCGCGTCGATCAGACGGACACGGTGGTCAACGTCATAGCGCAGCGTATGTCCTTTTTCAATGCAGACCATGCTGCCGGACTCCGTCTTAAGCGCGCGCGAAATTGCGTCGATCAGCAGCTTGGTTTTTCCGGAACCCTCAGGGCCCATCACAATATTAACCATAGGGCATTCCTCCTTTTGCACTCGCTGCACGCACCGCTCCCACGGCCGCAGCGTCTTTTATGGTCACATTCATTCTATCAGGTTTTTGCCCGAAACACAAGCCGGGAACGCGTCAAACTTCGTAAACTTTTCTTGAATAGCCCCGCTTATCCGCCGAGCATCGTTTTTACAAGCGTTCTGCTCGCGCTTTTCCGTTCCGCATCAAACGCCTCTATCCCGCACGCGCACGCGCTGAGCGCGCCGGAGAGCTCAAAGAAGTAAAACAGCTCTCCCAGTCCCGCCGCATCCAGCGTCTGCATCGACACCTGGATCACCGGCACGTCCAAGTCCGTATGTGCCTGCAAGACCGCCTGGAAGCTTGCCTCCTGCGCATCGAGAAGCGTCTTTCCCGCTAAAAAGCCCAGCCCGTCGTAGTCCTTCCAGTCCATCTCGATATTGACCTTCTGAAAGCACCGCTCCGGAACCTGCAAAAGCGTCTCAAACGCCCGCTTCTCTCCGCCCTGCATCATCGTGTCGAGCCCGTCGAGTCCCCCCGGCAGCCCCACATACACCGGCAGCGCGCCCGCGCCCTCCTGACACGTGTGCCGCATAAAATACTGCTCCCACCACGCGCCGAAGGCTCCAAAGTCCGGCGTAAAGCAGCCTAAAATTTCCGCCGAGCGCCCCTTCTGTGTCAGCGCGTACCGCGCACCCGCATACATCCACACCGGGTTTTCAAACGCCCGCAGATCATACTGCGAAAAGCCCTCTGCCGCGCCCTCTAAAACGCCCAGCGGGTCAATCCCAGCCGCCGCCATGACTAAAAGCGTTCCCGCGTTGAGCGCGCTCGCGCCTCCTCCGAGGCAGCCGTCCATCGGAAGAAACGTAAATCCCTCTTCCTTCGCCATCACCGCAAGACCAGACCCCTGCCTTGCGCTCACATACACGCGCTCTTTCGCGCTCTGCCCGTATCTGCGCTCCATCAGCCACCGAAGCGCCCGCGAGGCTGCGCACATTTCGAGCTCCACTCCCTCGCTGCTCAGAAGCAGCAGGCAGAAATCATGTCCCTCCAGGAGCCTGCACAGTGCGATCCAGTCGGAGCTTGCCAGACTGTCCCCCGTAAAGAGGATCCGCATCCGGCTGTCGAGCAAATTCCGGTAGCGTCCACCGATGGCCTCAATGCCCGCCTTTGCCGCCAGATACCCCTCTCCCGCGCCCGCAACTACCAGCGTGTCGCACTGCCCCGAGATCGTCTCGCAGGCCTTGCGGATCGCATGCACCGTCTTCGCCGTCAGCGCGTCCGGCTGTCCGAGCCAGCCCAAAAATTCCGGCGCGTTCGGCTGGTTGCTGCGCAGATGCAGATGCGCGTCAAATAAATCCTTCTCACACGACAACAGCTGCGGCAGCGACACACAGCTCCAGATACTCGATAATTCCACATTGATCATCCGAAACCACCCTTTCCCGGTTCAGAAGCTTTCATACGTTCTTTAAAGTAGTATTATACTACACGCTCCGGAAAAAGGCAAAGCATACAATTACCATATCATCCCGCCATGCAGACCGTTCCCAGCATTTGCTTCCAGATATCAAAGAACCCCAGCGCCGGGACCGCTTCTGCCGCCACCAGCTCGATCTCCCGCAGCACCTTCCCACCGGCTTCTACCCGGAGCGTCCCGAGCCGCTGCCCCTTTTGGACCGGAGCCTGCACGCTTTCGTCTAATTCCGCCGTACACGTCACCGACCCCGCCAGCGCCTTGTCAAGCAGAACCGTCCCCGCGCCCGAAGCCTCCACCTGCACAACATCCCGTGTTCCAAGCACCACAGGAACAGCCTCCAGCGTCACATTTTCCATCGGGTCCACGATCGCGTAATTTGCGAACCCATAATTGAGAAGCGCCTTCGCCGACTCGAACCGATCCGGAGACGTCTTGCAGTGCATCACCACTGCGATGAGCTCCATCCCGCCGCGCTCTGCCGAGGCAGACAGGCAATACCCCGCGCTCGACGTATACCCCGTCTTAAGTCCCGTCGTCCCGTCGTAAAACCGGACGAGCTTATTCGTGTTGCTGAGCCCGAACTGCCCGCCCCGCACCGTGTCCATCCAAATCGTCGTATACTCCTTGATTTTCTCGTGCCCCAAAAGCTCGCGCGACATGATGGCAATGTCCCGCGCCGTCGTCAGATGCTCTCCCGCGTCCGCTCCATCGTCCAGTCCCGTGCAGTTGACAAAGTGCGTGTTCACCATTCCAAGCTCCTGCGCCCGTTCGTTCATCCTCTGCACAAACGCCGCCTCACTTCCCGCCACATGCTCTGCCAGCGCGCACGCGCAGTCGTTGGCCGACGATACAACCACCGACTTGAGCATCTCCTCAAGCGGCAGCTGCTCGTTCTCCTCCAGATAGATCTGACTCCCGCCCTTACCTGCCGCAGCCGCGGAGGTCGTGACCATATCGTCCCAGCCGATC
>CALCJW010000132.1:0-2629 GCA_937967235.1 uncultured Clostridia bacterium | reverse complement strand
TCGGCTGCGGTCAAATAGGACTTGATCTGCTCTGGCGGCAGGATCTTCATTTCGTGCTTCGGAATTTTCGGCGGGACGCAGTCGTCCGCTGGATTTCTGACAATCAGGCGTTCTTTCACTGCCCGGTCGAGCGCATTGTGCAGCATCGTGTGGATGCCGCGGATCGTGGAATCACTCAGCCCCGGCTGCTTTCCCTTCTGCGCTTCGCGGAGCCGTCCGTGTTCCCGCAAGTCCTTGTACAACCCTTGCAAATCGCGTCCGGTCAGCTTTTTGAGCGGAATATCGCCAATACGCGGCGTGATATGCAATTCGATGCCGCGCCGGTAGTATTCGGCAGTCGAGAATCGCAGATGTGGCTTTGCGTATAGCTCGTACCACGTTTGCAGCCACGTGCCAAGCGTGTACTCGTCTGCTCTCCGTACATCGACGGTTTCCGCTTCCGCGACTGCCTTTGCCAGCTTTTCTTTCACTTCGGCCTGCGTTTTGCCGAGGACACTCTTGGTGATTCGCTTGCCGGTTTTCTCGTCGTACCCAGCAGTGTACCGTCCTTCCCAGCGCCCGTCTTTTCGCTTGCGGATATTGCCTTCTCCATTCGCTCGTTTCTTTGCCATGCCTGTGCCTCCTGTTCTGTGGTAGCACAAACAACTACCACAGAACCGGCACAAAGTCTACTGATTTTTTCGGAAGATCGGAATATTTTTATCCGGTTCTGTACACATCGAAAATCCTTATTCTTTGTTTACTGCGGCGCAGTTTTTGCGTTTGGCAATACTCCGTAAAACAGCGCTGAAGTGATACATTTCACACTTCAGCGCTGCTTTTATTATTCACTTTTCAGGGCTTCCAATGGGTCAACGGCTTCGCCGTCAATAAGAACACCCAAATGCAGGTGCGGGCCAGTTGACCAGCCGGAGCTGCCGGTTTTCGCAATGATCTGTCCCTGCCGGACGGCATCTCCGGCTTTTACCAGAAATTCTGATAAATGCGCATATTGCGTCTGAACGCCGTCCTTGTGTGCTAACGTCAGGATATATCCATATGCCATGTCATAGCTGCAATCCAAAACCGTACCATCTGCCACGGCCAGAACATTCGTGCCGTAGTCTGCCACAAAATCAACGCCGGGATGTAAGGATTTTTGCTTTACGACCGGATTCTCCTGCCAGCCGTAGGAATCCAGCACTTCTGCGTTTGCGTCCTCCAGCGGAAAGATATAGGCGGGCACTTCCGACCGAGTCTGCGTTTCCGATTCAATTTCTGATTCAGCTTCCTGTTCAGGCATGATGGGAGACGTTGTCGGGAGTGGCTCCGATACTGGCATACTCACAGCAACATTTTCTTCCGGAATTTCTTTCTGCACGGCGAGTTCCATTTCCGGGATGGCACTTGGGCTTGCAGCCTGCGTTGTAAAGACACTTGCTGTCAGTACGAACAGAACAGATACGCAGATTCCGACCCATGCCGGAATCCTTTTGAAACTTAAAATCGCGCGAATCCGTTCTTCGGCGCTGCTTTTTGCAAAACCACTGCACAGCGGCGCTGATTTTGGATTTCGCTGCGCCATGTCAAGCAGCGTCAGCGCGTAAGCCTTCTTGCAATCCGGCCCCAGCGCACGCAGAACCGCTTCATCACATGCAAGCTCCATATCGCGGTTTGCAAGCCATACCATCAGCCAGACCAGCGGATTCCACCAATACAGGCATAAGCATACAGTCAAAAGCAGCTTGCGCAGACAGTCCTTCCGCCGGATGTGCGCCAGTTCGTGCGCCAAGATCAGCTGAAATTGTGCGTCTCCAACCGGCAGATATTCCGGCAAAAGAACGGTCGGACGAAAAACGCCGAAGGTGAGCGGTGCGCGATGGCTGTTGCTCATGCAGATGCGCGGATCGCGCGAAAAGCGGAAGCGGTCAAGCAGCGCGTCAATGGACGGCTGCGGAGCAAGCCGTGTTCCGCGAAACCGACATACCATGCAGGCATATCCGATCACAAAATATGCCGCGAGAAGTATCGCGCAAACGAGCCAGACAAGAAGCATCGGACGGATGCCCGCAGCATCCGCTGCCGGTTCTGTGATGCTGTTGGTCGCCAAAGACGGAAACGGCGTTAGCACATCTGATATGACACCGTTTGCCTGCGCTGTGGCCGGCGTGTGCAGCAGATTCCAGACACTTAGATGCGTTGGAGTCGTGATTGGAAGCAGCAGCCGCACAGCGGCTGCGCACCAGAGCGTCGGAAAGGTCCCGCGCGGCAGATGCTTTTTCAAAAACAGCCGCAGCGCAAGCACCAGCAGAATCATTGCGCTGCCGCTGAAAATCGCAGCCTGTACGCCATTCATCCCTCGTATTCCTCCACAAGCGCTTTTAGCCGCGCAAGCTCTTCTTTCGATAATGACCGGTCACTCAGAATAGATGCAAACAGCAGTTCCGCAGAACCGCCAAATACCTTTTCAACCAACGTATCGGCTTCCTCCTTCTGTGCCTGCTGCTTTGTAATCGTCGCATGGCAGATGAAGTTTGGCTCCCGGCGCTCGATTGCACCCTTAGCAAACACCTTGTTGATGACCCAAAAGGTCGTGTTTCTATTCCGGCCAATGCTCTATGACAGCCGCAGCGAGATTTCCTTCGCCGTC
>CALCJW010000131.1:0-8913 GCA_937967235.1 uncultured Clostridia bacterium | reverse complement strand
GGTATAATAAATCCCAATAAGGGAGTAGTCGGCACCTTGTGCGGCGCGGTCAACAAGCTGAGCATCCGCTCTGGTCGCGCCTGAAATGACGAGACTTATCTGCAAAGAGGGGCAGATAGGTCTATTTTTTTGTCCTGCCGGCAAAATCAAACAGAAGGGTTGCACGGAAAAATGGAGTTTGCAGAATTATTGATTCTAGCAATCGGCCTTTCGATGGACGCGTTCGCGATTTCCATCTGTAAGGGCTTGTCGGTCGAAAAGCTGGAGAAAAGGCACATGCTCATCACGGGCCTCTGGTTTGGCGGCTCGCAGATGGCCATGCCGATCCTCGGCTACTTTGTGGGTGGAAGCTTCTACGAGACCATCCAGAGCGTCGATCACTGGCTGTCGTTCGCGCTGCTGCTGCTCATCGGCGTGAACATGCTCCGCGAGTCGATGGGCAAAATTGAAACGTTAGATGCGTCATTTTCGCCGAAGGTCATGTTCCCGCTCGCGATTGCAGACTCAATTGACGCGCTCGCCGTTGGCGTAACGTTTGCTTTCCGGCAGGTCTCTCTCTGGCCGTCGGTTCCGGTCATCGGCCTGACGACGTTTCTGTTCTCGGCTGCGGGCGTGTGGATCGGAAACCGCTTCGGCGCGAAATATAAGTCCAAAGCGGAGCTCGCGGGCGGCATTGTGTTAATTGGCATCGGCTTTGTGATTTTGCTGCAGGACCTCGGTATTCTGGCCGGATAACAGCATCGAAAAAGCGCCTCCCGGAGAATTTGTCCGTTCTCCGGGAGGCGCTTTTGTATTTCAAAAATTATCTTGCGCCGAGCTTGGTGCAGGCCTCGATGATGCAGTCGATGCCAAGCAGCAGCAGGTAGAACCCGATGACAAGGTTCATGGACAAAAGCGTCACCTGTGGGGTCAGGAGCATCAGAACGCCGAGGATGATACCGAGAATGTTGATGAACATGTCAAAGACATAGAACGTCGTGCCCGCAATCAGTCGTACAACAGACAGGTGTGTGAGCCTTGAAATGCAGTGCGCGATGAACCAGAGCGGGAAGAAAAGCCCGATGGCCCAGCGCCCTGCGGCCGGGTGGACCATAAGAACGAGGCCTGCCATCACACCGAGAACACCGGTAGCCAGCGAGATCGTCGGGGCAAAGCCGATATGCCGCTCCATCTTGCAGTAGAACACAATATCGGCAATACCGGTCACAAGCGCGGCGATACCATAGATCACGATCAGCGTCGTGAGATAATCGACGGGTCTGAAAAAGCTGTAAATGCCAAGCACGGATAACAAAATGCCGATGACGAGCTCCAGCCAGCCATAAGAAGAACGCTGCCTCATTGTTTTTCCGCCTCCGTTTCCTTCTTCAATACCTCCATGAACTCTTCGCCGGTGATGGTTTCCTTTTCGTAGAGGTACTTTGCCAGCGCGTCGAGCGCCTTGCGGTTTGCTTTCAGAATGCCGATAGCCTTTTCGTGCTGGCTCTTTACAAGCTGGACGACCATCTTGTCGATCTCCTGCTGCGTTTGCGCCGAGCAGGCAAGAGACGTATCGCCGCCGAGGTACTGGTTGTTGACGGTTTCCAATGCGACCATGTCAAACTCGTCGCTCATGCCGTAGCGGGTGATCATGGCGCGCGCCAGCTTCGTGGCCTGCTCAATATCATTCGAAGCGCCCGTTGTGATCTCGTTGAAGACGACCTCCTCGGCAGCTCTGCCGCCTGTGTAAGTGCAAATTTTGTTGGCAAGCTCGTCCTTTGTCATGAGGTACTTGTCTCCGGTTTCGACCTGCATCGTATAGCCGAGCGCGCCGGAGGTTCTGGGAATAATCGTGATCTTCTGGACCGGAGCGGAGTGCGTCTGCATGGCGGCGACGAGCGCATGGCCGATCTCATGGTACGCGACGGTCTTCTTTTCCTTGTCGGAAAGCACGGCATTCTTCTTCTGGTAGCCCGCGATGACGACCTCGATGGACTCTTCAAGGTCCGCCTCCGTCACGACCGTGCGGTTATTGCGCACTGCGCGAAGGGCAGCCTCGTTGATCATATTCGCCAGCTCTGCACCCGAAGCGCCGGAGGCCATGCGCGCGATGGTGTGGAAGTCCACATCGTCTGCGGTCTTGATCTTCTTCGCGTGGACCTTGAGAATTGCTTCGCGTCCGGCTAAATCAGGCAGCTCGACGGGGACGCGGCGGTCAAAGCGTCCCGGGCGGGTCAAAGCCGGATCCAGAGACTCGGGCCGGTTCGTCGCAGCGAGGATGATGACGCCGTTGTTTCCTTCAAATCCGTCCATTTCTGTGAGCAGCTGGTTGAGCGTCTGCTCGCGCTCATCGTTTGACGATAACTGATTGTCGCGTTTTTTGCCGATCGCGTCAATTTCGTCGATGAAGACGATGCAGGGCGCTTTTTCCTTGGCCTGCTTAAAAAGGTCACGGACTTTGCTTGCGCCCATGCCGACGAACATTTCGACGAATTCAGAGCCCGACATCGAGAAGAACGGCACATTTGCCTCACCCGCGACAGCCTTCGCGAGCATGGTTTTACCGGTTCCCGGAGGGCCGACAAGCAAAACACCCTTCGGCATCGACGCGCCGACGTCGGTGTATTTCTGCGGATTGTGAAGATAATCGACGATCTCGGCAAGCGACTCCTTCGCCTCGTCCTCGCCTGCCACATCGTCAAAGCGGATACCCTTTGTGGACTGGACGTAGATTTTCGCATTCGACTTGCCCATACCGCCAAACATCAGGGAGTCCTTACCTCCCATCTGATCGCGGAGCTTTTTTGCCATGTACTGGCCGAGGCCGATGAAGATGAGCATCGGCAGGATTCCCGTAATCAGCAAGCTCAGAAGCGGCGATGTAGATGCGTCGACATCTTTTGAAAATTTTGCACCCGACTCATACAGACGCTCGGTGAGCTGTGGGTCATCCATAGCGTTTGTCTTGTAGACGTTTTTCTCGTCTTTGTCGGTAAAGACGATCTGCTGGTCCTCGACCTGCACCTGACCGATGTTCTTGTCTTCCGTCATGGACATGAACGTACCGTAGTCCACCTCCGTGACCTCTTCCTTCAGAAGCAGCGGCGTGACGATGAGATTGAAGACAAGCAACACCAGAAGCACCACACCGTAGTAATAGAGCAAAGGCTTCTTGGGGCTTTTGACTTCCTGCATATGGATTCCTCCTTATTGGTTCCGGCGCTTCCTCCTGAATCGCACTTGCGAAACGGCGCGTCCTGCGATATGATAGGAAAAACCGGCAAATTGACAAAATTACGAGGGGATTTTTTGTGAAAACAATCGAAGCGCAATCGAAACTCAAGCTGATTGCGTCGCTGTGCATTTTCGGAACGATCAGCCTTTTCGTGCGCAATATCGCGCTCGGCTCTGGAATGATCGCGCTGTCGAGAGGCGTTCTCGGCTCGATATTTCTGCTTTTATATCTTGCGCTGCGCCGTCAGAAATTAGACCTTCCGGCGGTTCGGAACAATCTCTGGATCCTGCTTCTTTCCGGCGGTGTGATGGGGCTCAACTGGGCGCTGCTTTTTGAGGCGTACCGGTACACGACGGTCGCGACGGCGACGCTCTGCTATTACATGCAGCCAGTGTTCCTGACGCTGGCGGCGGCAGTTCTGCTGGGGGAAAAGCTGAGCCTCAAAAAGATTCTCTGCGTGCTCGTCGC
The DNA here is from genome assembly GCA_937967235.1 of uncultured Clostridia bacterium. GTDB lineage: Bacteria > Bacillota > Clostridia > Oscillospirales > Oscillospiraceae > CAG-170. The sequence continues at coordinate 5,231 of CALCJW010000131.1, read as the reverse complement.
GCTTTGCGGTATGGTGCTGATCTCCGGTGCCCTCGGCGGCGCACTGCCGGAGGCCGGGGAGCTTCGCGGTATCGCATTGGGGCTCGGCGCTGCAATTTTATATGCGTGCGTCATTCTCTGCAACAAAAAGCTGCGGGACATCGGAGCGTTTGATAAGACGATCGTCCAACTGCTGGCCGCGGCGGCTGTCATGGTCCCCTACTGCGCGCTCACAGGCGAAAAAATCACAGTAGAAACGTTCCAACCGGTATCGTTCATCTGTCTTCTCGTGCTCGGCATGCTCCATACGGGCTTTGCCTACGCGCTATACTTTGGCAGCATGAAGGCCCTTCGCGCGCAGACCATCGCGATTTTCAGCTACATTGACCCCGTCATCGCGATTTTAATTTCCGTGACCATCCTGCACGAGCCGTTCACGGTCTACAGTGCCCTCGGCTCCGTCCTGATTTTAGGCGCCGCTTTCGTCAGTGAGAAAAACTGAAGTTTATATAACGTATCACGTTATAAGCAACCCGTAGGGGGCGATGCCCACATCGCCCCGGCGGAATAATCCGATTATATGGAACTCCCCAGCGAATTCGATGGTACCCTCGGGTCGATGTGGGCATCGACCCCTGCGCATAAGTGGGAAAATTTCAGGAATCCATCCATCCCGACACGCCTTGGAAATTCTGCCTCCCTCAGAGGCGGGATTTTTATTTTGCGCGCATTTCCCAGAATGCAACTGCGCTGGCGGCTGCGACGTTTAAAGAATCCACGCCGTGCGCCATGGGGATGCGGACGGTGTAGTCGCACGCGGCGATAGTTCCGTTTGCAAGGCCGTCTCCCTCCGCGCCCAACACGATGGCAAGCTTTGGAAGACTGTTTAACCGCTCATCTCCGAGGGCAAGCGAATCGTCCCGCAGCGCCATCGCGCAGGTTTGAAAGCCCGCACCGCGAAGAATCTCCATGCCGCCGGCCGGCCAGGTGTCAAACGTGGCCCACGGAAGCTGAAAGACCGTTCCCATGCTCACGCGCACCGCGCGCCGGGTAAGAGGGTCGCAGCACGTGGGGCTGAGCAGCACCGCGTCCATGCCAAGCGCTGCCGCCGAGCGGAAAATCGCTCCGATGTTCGTTGCATCCACCACGCCCTCGAGCACCGCAATCCGTTTTGCACCCGCAATGACCTCGGTCGGGCTCTTTGGCGCGGGCCGCCGCATCGCGCACAGAACGCCGCGTGTGAGCGTGTAGCCGGTAAGGCGCGCAAGAAGCTCCCGCTCCGCCGTATAGACCGGAACATCCGGGAACCGTGCGAGAAGAGGTGCTGCATCGCCCGTAATGTGGCGCTGCTCCATCAGGAACGAAACGGGCTCTAACCCCGTGTCCAGCGCCGTCCCGATGACCTTCGGGCTCTCGGCGATGAAAAGTCCCTTCTCGGGCTCCAGACGGTTTCGCAGCTGCGCCTGCGTGAGTCTTGCGTAAACGTCAAGCTCCGGCGCATCCAGCGAAGTGAGCGTGATAATGTTTGCCATGCGCGGCCTCCAAAGCAAGAGATTAGCTGTATCATACAGGGGAAAACCCTAAAAATCAAGCCAGCGTGTCAAAAAGTCTATTTTAACACGCTGAGCACTTTTCAAACTTTTTTAAAGTTTGAAAAAGTGGTTGATTGAACGCGAAAGACACCCCTGATGAGTTTCTTTCACACGATCTTCCTTTCCGAAATCATTGGTCTGAAAGGTTTTGACGATCTGCTCAAGCGTCCGCGTTTTTGGCCTCCAGCTCCAGCGCCGTCATGGATTTGTGGAACTGGCGCGAGAACAAAATCGCGGTAAACATCACGGCAATCACGTCTGCGACGGGCTCCGCCATATAAACGCCCATGGCCTGATCGGACACAAGCTGCGGCATGATATAGATGAGCGGAATGAGCAGCACAAACTTGCGCACAACCGCTACAATGATCGAGCACGGCGCATTTCCGAGTGAGACGAACGTCATCTGGCAGGCGATCTGGATGCCGAAAAGCACCAGCACGCCGCAGTAGATTCGAAGCGCTTTCGCCGCAAAGACGATGAGCGCTTCATTCGGCGTAAAGATTGAGGCGAATACACTCGGGAATATCTGGATTGCACCCCAGAGAAGGGTCGAGTAAACAAGAGACGAGATAAGAAGGAGCTGAAACGCCTTTCTGACGCGGTCCGCGCTCTTTGCGCCATAGTTGTAGCTCAGAATCGGCTGCGCGCCTTGCGCCAGGCCCTGCAGCGGAAGCATCGCAAACTGCATGACGCTCGTCAGAATCGTCATCGCGCCGACCGCGATATCGCCGCCGTATTTAAGAAGCGACGTATTAAAGCAGACCGAGATGACGCTCTCGCTTGCCTGCATGATAAAAGACGCTGCGCCAAGCGCGATGCACGGAAGGAAAAACTTCGGGCGCAGGCGGATATTTTCGTTTCTCAGCCGCAGCAGCGTCTTTTTTCCGCGCAGAAATGCGCACACCCAGACGCACGACACGCCCTGCGAGAGAATGGTTGCCAGGGCCGCGCCGCGGACTCCCATGTGGAACGCAAAGATGAACAGCGGGTCGAGCACAATGTTGCAGACCGCGCCAATCAGCACAGTCAGCATGCCGGTCTTCGCAAAGCCCTGCGCGGTGATGAACGCGTTCATACCGAGCGTGAGCTGGACAAAAATCGTGCCGATGGCATAGACGCTCATATAGCTGACAGCGTAGTCAATCGTGTTTTCGCTCGCGCCAAAAGCCAGAAGCAGGGGGCGGTTAAATAGGAGCAGAACGGCCGTCAACACGAGAGACACGATGACCTGCAAGGTAAAGCAGCTTCCGAGCGTCTTTTCCGCCGACTCGTGGTCGTTTTTGCCCATGAAGATGGAGGCCCGCGGCGCGCCGCCGGTACTGACCAGAGCCGCGAACGCCGAGACGATCATGATGATCGGCAAGCACACGCCGACGCCCGTCAGCGCAAGCGCCCCATCTTCCGGCATGTGGCCGATGTAAATGCGGTCGACGATGTTATAGAGCATGTTGACCAGCTGCGCGATGACCGTCGGCACGGAGAGCTTTAAAAGAAGCTTCCCGACCGGCTCTGTTCCCAAGAATGTTTTGTCCTGATTCATAGTGCGATACCTTTCATTTCTGCGTCAGCTCTGCTGCGCGCTCCAGATTCTGCGAGATGGTCTCCATGCAGCGGGCAAAGCAGGCAAGCTCTTCCTCGCTCAGTCCCTGCGCAAGCGTCTTTGCAAACGACTCCTGCATGGCACGGCCTCGGGCGATGATGGCCCCGGCTTTCTCGGTTGGCACAAGGCGGAGCTTTCGCCGGTCTCCGGGAACGCTTTTTCGCTCCAAAAGTCCAAGCGTCGCCAGCGTGTCGACGTGCAGCGACACAATGCCGGGCTTGAGATGGCGCATGGCGCAGATTTCTTTTGCCGTGCTGTTTTCCGGGTTATTGGCCAGAAACAGCAGAATCTCCGCCGCCGTCTGCGGAATTGCAAACTCCCGGCTCAGCGGCTGCATGGCGGCGCTGTACGCGTCCATGAAGCGCTTGGCGTGCGTGTGGAGTTTGGCCGCAGTCAGGAAATTTTCCATGCCCGTTTCCTCCAAAACTAGATTATTCATTTTTGAACAATTCAATTATAATCAAAATTGCACGCCTGTCAAGCCCTCTGCGCAAAAAAATTCCGCCCGTTTTTTCGGACGGAAATTTCTATTTTTTTGCGTTGATAACCAGCAGAATCCCATTCCCACAGGAGATGTTCGCGGTGCCCTCCCATTCGTTGCTGACGCCGACGGGGAACGTGTTCGTGACAAGCGCATCCTGCAAGGGGTACTTGACCCCGGAGATGCAGACATGCTCCACCCGGTCGGTAAGGGCCAGCACCGAAAGAGAATAGCCGGAACACGGCGGGATGGTGACAGCGTCGTTTTTCAGAAGAAAAACCCGTGCGTCCCTGCCAAGAAGCGACGCTTTAACGCCTCGTTCGCAGGCAAAGCCCAGTGCCTGGAGATTTCCCATCAGGTGATCGAGCCGGCCGCCCAGCGCGCAGTATAGCCGAAGTTCCGAAAAGCCTTCGGAGACTGCCCAGCGGACCGCCGCCATCGTGTCTGTATCGTCCTTCTCGACCGGCAGATCGAGCACGGGAACAGATTTATCGAGCGCGCCCCTGTATGAATCAAAATCGCCCACGAGAAGGTCTGGGCGGATACCGGCTTCTTTTGCATAGGCATAGCCCCGGTCGCAGGCGATGATAAAATCCGCGTCCCGGATGCCGGCCAGATCGTCAGACTGCCCGCCGGAGATGATCGCGCAAAGCTTCTTCATAGCGCCTCCCAAAGAAACAGGGACTGCCCGACAGACAGCCCCGGAATGTTTCTATTTTAGCATATTTCTAATCAAAATCAAGCTTCGTCCGCGAGAATTTCGCCCTCGATCGAGATCGTCACCACGCGAAGAGAAAGCTCCTTGCCGCTTTCGGCGATGGCCTTCTTCGCGGCAAACTCAAGTCCGCCGCAGCACGGAACCTCCATGCGAAGAAGCGTCACGCTGCGAACATCGTTCTGCGCAAAAATCGCGGCGAGCTTCTGGCTGTAATCGACCGCGTCGAGCTTCGGGCAGCCGATGAGCGTCATTTTTCCGCGCATGAAGTCCTCGTGGATGGATGCGTAGGCATAGGCCGTGCAGTCGGCGGCGATCAGCAGATCGCAGCCGTCAAAATACGGCGCGTTCACAGGCGCGAGCTTGATCTGACACGGCCACTGGGAAAGCTGCGAGGGGCGCTTCTGCGCGGTTACAGGCGCATCGCCATGGTTCATCTGCCGCATTCTCGCGCCGGGACAGCCGGTGTGCGCCGCCTTGTGCGCCTTCGCAGCCAGAACGGCAGCTTCGTTATAAGCGGCAGCCTCGCGCTCGACAAAGTGAATTGCGTCCATGGGACATGCGGGAAGGCAGTCTCCAAGACCATCGCAGTAGTCGTCGCGCAGCAGTTTCGCTTTGCCGTCCACCATGCCGATGGCCCCCTCGTGGCAGGCCTTCGCGCATGCGCCGCAGCCGTTGCACTTTTCCTCGTCGATCTGAATGATTCTCCGTTTCATCAAAACCACTCCGTTTCCTTTGTTCTGGTGTCAGTATAGCAGGACACAGCGCGCAAATCCGTTGGAGTTCCAACAAGCGTGCAAAAATTTATAATCATAACCACCGGCCGTGCCGGTGGTTTGTGCAGGCCCCCTTGGGGCCTAT
>CALCJW010000130.1:0-5708 GCA_937967235.1 uncultured Clostridia bacterium | reverse complement strand
TCGGCGGCATTCTTGGCGGCGGGCAGATGCTGGCGCAGGGCATCGCCGCAAGGGGGCAGAGAATCGTAGACCCGACGGCGAGCCCACTCGATCAGGCGATTCTGGACACCTTGCAGGGCGTGCAGACGCCGGAGAATGTGACGCAGACAAGAGAAGCGACGGCGCTGGATAATGCGATTCTGGCGGCTATGAACCAAAATAAAAATTCCGCCACATTCGAACAAACAACAGAGTCGCCGATGAACGGGCCTGTAAGGTCGAATGCAGCGGAAGCCGACACCTCTAATATAAATGCTGCTTCTGAGAAAATCAAGGGTGATTTTGATAAACTGATAGAAAAAAACAAAGGAAAACTGTCTTTCAATCAGTGGGTGGACTACGGTAACTCGTTGCAGGGTGAAGACGCGGCTGCCTTAAATGCGTTCCTTAACGATATTGAGACTGGAAAAACACAGTACAAATATGATGCAGGCGGCGGCATTTACAAAGTCGATCCGGCCAACCATATAGACAACCATGATATCAGCGAGAGAATGCAGCGAGGCGGACATTCGTTCCAGTATGACAATCCGGAACTCCATGAGTACATGAAGGAAGCAGCGGAACTTCTCTTGGAGGATATTGCAGATTCGACCAAAGGTGAACGTTTCGCCACGCCAACAGAAAATGGAGATAACGGCGGATACTATCACTGGACAGGAACAAAGAGACGCACAACAAAAGGTATTGCTGAGCTCAAAGACCGCTTTGGCATTACGTGGGATAATCTTGCAAAAGCTGCGGAGAACATCATTAAAGATGAGGGCGCAGAAAACTACGCCGATGCTCGGCGCGTGGAATTTTTGCTCGATGATATGCTCACAAATGGGTACGATGCAATGACACCGAAAAGCGAGGCGGGTACATTCGTTCCACCAAACGAGGCGTATATCCGTGCGAAGCAGCAGATTCCCGGCGCGGATATGCGGCAAAAATCAGAAACATCAGCGCTTACATGGCTGATGGAGACGGAAGACGAGCAGAACGCGCCCAAGCCGGTAGATACTAGCCTCGCCGCAAATGCGGAGACAGGAACAGAAGAACGCACGTGGCATGCAGAGCGGCAGGGTGCGTCTCCGGCAGGCACGGAAGCAGCACAGATCGAAGCGCCCGGCGCGGCGCCTGCCGGATTTGACCCCTTGAGCCATGCGAGCAACCAGTACGGCGCGATTCCTCCCGGCGAGAATCCTTCGCGTGTGGTGGATATCCCCGCTTCTATGGACGGAGAAACAAAAGTCAGCAGGTTCTCCCGGACAGCGGCAGAGGCGCAGATCACGACAGACGAGATGGTCGGAAGAATTGAGCAGCTGGTGCAGGATGGGAAGCTCAGCCATGAGGTCTACGGCAATAAGCAGGCCATTGAAGACGGCGCGAAGCAGATTGAAAAGCAATATGCCAGAGGCAAGAGCATCGAGCAAATCCGCAGCGAGTTCATTCGCGACGCGAACGCAGGGAAGGCGGGGGCAAAATTCGTTTCTCAGGGTACGACACTGTATGCAGACGCTATCGCGGAAGGGGACTACAATGCAGCGTCCGACATTCTGGTTGCACTGACGGCGGTTGAAACCAATGCCGGTCAGACGGTGCAGGCGGCGAGACTCATGAAGTCCTTAACGCCGGAGGGCAGAATCTTCACGGTGCAGAAAATGGTCTCCAATTTGGAAGCGCAGATCAACCAGAGAAGAGCCGCGAACAAGCAGATCGAGATCAATGTTCCGGATGCGCTTTTGCAGACGTATCAGAACGCCGCGACGGCAGACGCGCAGGAAGCCGCTTTGCAGAACATTTATCAAAATGTTGCAGACCAGATTCCGACATCTCTCGGCGAAGCGGCGCAGCAGTGGCGGTATTTCTCGATGCTGGCGAACCCTTCGACACATGCAAAGAACATCATGGGTAACGTCTCCGGCGCAGTTGCAAAGATCGGCAAGGATAACCTTGCCGCACTCATGGAAACCGTTTTCATCGGGAACAAAGAAGGCCGAACAAAAGCATTCTTAATTTATGATTACGATTGATCAGGCAATGCGCGGCGTGGTCCGCTTTATCGATACAGAAATTCTGCCACACCTTCCGACTGGAAAGGGAATCGGCGCAGGAATTGCCGTTGCGCTCATTATGGACGGCGGGAAAGAACGAATCCTTGCGCTGCGGGAGAACCCGGTTGTGCAGATGATGGGCGTTATGGACGAGACAGGGAACATCAACATTGACCGGCTTTACAATGCGGTGAGACCGAAGTTTGAGCAGCGGCTTCCTGTCTCTATCCCGTTTATCGGGGAGCTGACATTTGACCAGAACGATGTTGACAAACTTTACAGATATATCAAGGAGGCAGTATGAGAGAATACATAGAAAAGCTTCGGGAGCGGCTGCATGAGCTGATGGAGCGGCCTGCGACGCTCGGGAATGTGGAAGAGGTCAGACTCTACGCGAAGACCATTCGGGCGCTGGAAAAGCTCGAGTGCGGCGAGACGTTCACGAAAGAAGATGCGTTTTACTGGGTGGAGCACATGGAAAACAGCGACGGCACGACCGGGGCGCAATGGACGATGGACGAGACAAGCGCGATGGCAAAGAGCATGGGTGTGTATCTTCCGGCCTGCATCTGGTTTGCGGCGGTGAACATGATGCGGTCGGACTACTGCATGGTAGCGAGAAAGCACGGGGTGGATAAGCCGGAATTTTACGCGGATATGGCGCAGGCGTTTTTGCTTGACAAGGACGCGGGGGAGCCGGAGGAGAAGATTTCTGCGTATTATCACTGTGTTGCAAAGCCAGAAATTCATTAGCATTTTTCATTAGCATTTTGCGTTCCGGGAATGCGGTTTTCTTTCCGAAAATGCGGGATAGTTTCCGTAAACGCGGAATGGCTAAAACGGCTGAAAGTATTGAAAATACAAGAAAAACCTGCAATCTCAATGGATTGCAGGTTTTTGCTTTTTGGTGACCCGTACGGGAATCGAACCCATGTTACCGCCGTGAAAGGGCGGTGTCTTAACCTCTTGACCAACGGGCCTGGTAGCGGCAATCTGACTCGAACAGATGACAACACGGGTATGAACCGGGTGCTCTACCAACTGAGCTATGCCGCCAGATTCAATTTGCTGCTCGCTGACAGCAAGATGAATTATATAGGATAAAACGCGATTTGTCAAGTATGAAATGGGGAAATTTCTAAAAAATACGGACAGAGGAAATATGCGCGGAGAGGATGGGGCGATGTGGGACAGAATTTGGTGCTGATCGGGTGCGGAGGGGCTTTGTATGTGCTGGTAGAGCTTTGCTATCGGGGAAGGAGCCATGGGAGCATGTTTCTGCTGGGCGGGGTGCTGTTCTGGCTCATCGGGCTGATGGACGAAGCCTGGCCGGACGCGCCGCTTGCAGTGCAGATGGCGCTTGGCGCGTGGGGGATCACCTGTGCGGAATTTTTGACGGGGCTGGTTGTGAACCGGGCCTTGGGGCTCGGGGTCTGGGACTATTCTAAGCAGCCACACAATCTGATGGGGCAGATTTGCCTGCCATTTGCGGCCTGCTGGGTTGGGCTTGCGGGGGCGGCGGTGATTTTGGATGATATTTTGCGGTTGGCGCTCTTTGGAGAGGCGTTTTCGCTGCCGCCGGTCTTTTAGACGAGCTCGGCCAGAACGCCGTCTTCAAAGAGGGAGGTGACGCGGACACGGCGGATCTCGTTGCGAAGGTCAGCGGCGTCGCAGTAGACCTTGACGTAGTTCATGGTGTGGCCGGTAAAATAGCCGTTTTCGGTCTGCTCGAAGAGAACGTCGTGCTCGGTGCCGATTTGCTGCGTGAGGAAGGTCTGATGGAGCTCGGCGGCGACTTCTCCGGCGAGAGCGGCGCGGCGCTCCTTTTCGGATTTTTCGATCTGATCCGGCATGGACGCGGCAGGTGTTCCCTTGCGGCGGGAGTAGGGGAAGACGTGGACGGCGGCAAGGCGGCAGGTCTGCATGAAAGAAAGCGAATCGGAAAATTCCTGCTCGGTTTCGCCGGGGAAGCCGACGATGAGGTCGGTAGTGACGGCGCAGTTGGGGAAATGTTTGTGGAGCAGGCGGACGCTTTCCAAATACCGGGCGGTGTCGTATTTGCGATTCATACGCTTTAAAACGGTATCACTGCCGCTCTGGAGGCTGAGGTGGAAGTGCGGGCAGAGGTTTTTACAGCCGGAGAGCATGGTGCAGAATTCCTCGTCGATGGTGCGCGGCTCCAAAGAGCCAAGGCGGATGCGGACGTCCGGTGCGGCCTCGCAGACGGCGAGAAGAAGCTGGGGCAGGCGGCTGCCGTTTTTCCATTCCCAGCCCCAGGAGGAAATTTCGATGCCGTTGATGACGATCTCGCGGTAGCCTTCCTGCGCGAGCTTTTTCGTTTCCTCCACGGCGGCCTCCAGCGGCATGGAGCGGACGCGGCCTCTGGCGTAGGGGATGATGCAGTAGGTGCAGAAGCTGTTGCAGCCGTCTTCGATCTTCAAAAGCGCTCTTGTACGCGCGGCAAGACCGCCGGCGGGGAGCTGCTCGAAGGCACGGGGAAGGCCGCTCGGTTCGACCTTTTCCCAGTGGACGTGGCGGCTCTTATCCTGCGCGGCCTGCTCCATTTGCAGAACGAAGGCTTCGCGGTCGGCCGTTCCGACCATCACGTCGACACCGAGGGCACGGACCTCATCCGGGGCGGACTGCGCGTAGCAGCCGCAGACACCGACGGCTGCATTGGGATTCAGCTTCTGTGCGCGGCGGATGGCGTTGCGTGTTTTCTTGTCGGAGACAGCAGTGACAGTGCAGGAATTGACGATGTAGCCGTCGCAGGGTTCGTCAAATTCGCCGAGCGTATGGCCATGGGACAGCAACATTTGTTGCATGGCCTGCGTTTCGTATTGATTGACCTTGCATCCAAGGGTATAGAAGGAAAATTTCATAGGTAAAACCACCAAACAAGTTTTTTACTGACAAAAAATGTTTGTCTCATTTGTGAATAGCCACAGCTGTCATTTTTGCTTATACTATATATCAGTTTTTATGTTATATCGATTCTCATATGGGCTTTCATACAGCCGACGACCGCGCCATACAATGGTATTATATCCGACAAAGTCTTGCTTGTACAGTCTTTAACAGGAGGATTTTCCGTGAGAGAGTTTACCGTCCAATTCCGCTCCGTGCAGGAGCTTTCCGAGTTTATGGCGCTGGCGAACCAGCAGCCGTTTGATGTGCTGTTTGTGCGCGCGGGTGGCGTGAGTAATGCGAAGTCCATGTTCAGCTGTTTGAGCTTGCAGCTTAATTCGCCGCAGCTGGTGCGCATTCTGGCTGACGGTGTGGACGTGTCGGAGTTCTGCGAAAATTTGCAGCCGTATCTGGCGCAGAGCGCGACAGCGTGAGAGGCCGGGTTTTTATAGAGTGGTAAAATTCCCCTTCGTTTCATATGCTTGTACCAAGCTGAAACGCAAGGGGGATTTTTTATGAAGCGATGGGCTGCGCTTTTGGCGCTGGCGGCGATGATTGCGGGGATATTTACCGGGATGGCACGGGCGGCGGATCTGGAGCTGGCCGCGCCGTCGAGCATTTTGATGGAGCGGGCGACGGGAGAGGTCCTGTATGAGGATAATGCCGACGAAAGGCTCCGGCCGGCAAGTGTGACAAAGGTGATGACGCTGCTTCTAGTGATGG
>CALCJW010000129.1:0-13557 GCA_937967235.1 uncultured Clostridia bacterium | reverse complement strand
AATCCCTTATTTAGTTTTTTTTGAGGTGGCCGTTGTAACGCAACCTTAGGAGGCGTGTGCTCTATCCAGCTGAGCTACTGGGACATATGCATACTACGCACGATTCAGCTTCGATCGATCCGCTATCCGTCCATAGATTGCCTGCATATTGTACAATGCTTTGCCGCGCTTGTCAAGTTTGCGCGCCGGCCTGAACGTCAGGCCGGCGCGTTTTGCTTATCTGTATTTTACCGGATGCAGCGCAAGGCCGAGGCGGAGGAACACACGCCTGAGCCGTCCGCTTTTCTCCAAAAGCTCATTTGTTTTCGCGTCCGAGAATGCGGCGAGCACCCCAATCTCGTCTGATTCCAGCTTATGCTGACTGAAACGCGCCTTGAGGGCAAGCTCACGGAGCGCCAGCGGCGGCTCGGAACGATCAAGTTTACATAAAAATTCAATATGCCGCCAGTACGCAACTGCACGTTTATTGTTAGAACCCGTCCCCATCGCGGCCCTTCGCAGGCTCAGAAGCAGCAGCTGCCACGCGCACAGGGCCAGCAGCACAACTAAAACCGTCCAGATCGCGCCAAGGACCGTCTCCCCTACTGAATGCTCCTGCACCGTGTCCGCCTGCGGAACCTCGCTCTTGCTGGTACTCTGCTCCGGGACATCCGGCTCGGGCTCATTGGGCGCCGGAGACTGCGTCTTGGTTTTTTCCGGCTCAGGTGCCTGCTCTGGCGTTTTTTCCTCCGGCTCGGAAGGCGCAGAATTCTCCTGCGCGGCGGGCGTCGGGTCGAGCACCTGCCAGCCATAGCCGTCCAGATAATACTCCACCCACGCGTGCGCGTCGTCCTCTGTCACGTCCGCCCACTGACCGGCCGCCGTCTTGAAATAATACCCCGTCACATAGCGCGCCGGAATACTGGCCGCGCGGAGAAGAAGTACCGTTGCCGTCGCAAAATGGACGCAGTAGCCGGTATCGCTCTCGCGCAGAAACCAGAGCGCAAAATCCTCTCCCTCCGGTACGCGAGGGGTATCCAGAGAGTACGCTGCGGAATTTGAAACATATTGCGCAATCCCCTGCGCAAGCTTTTGTGTCAGAAGCGCGTCTGTGTTCGTCTGAAGCGAAGTTCGTGCTCCCGAAACATACGGCTCAAGCTCCGCGCGGATGTCGTCCGGCAGCTGCGTGTAGGTCTCGTGAACGAAAGCCTCATACTGCGCGTTCCGGTCCGCAGTCTCTTCAACAAACGCGTAAGGAACGGAATACTCGGTCAGCTGGCTCGGATTTTTGATGTACGCGTCAAAGACTGCTTCTCCGCCTGTTGGCAGCTCCAGCGGCCGGTACGGAACATAGAAAATGGAGGACTTCATATCTGTCCGGATTTGCAGCTCGTTCGCCGTGTCCAATCCGAGCGTCTGCATGTCGGGCGAAAGCAGCACGCCGGAGCTCACCCCGGAATTTTCATAGTCTTCATCCGACAACGCTGACCAGCGGCTGTCCTCATAGACGGCCATAGAGTCTGCGCGTAGGTGACAAGCTGCGGAAAAATCGGAATAGACCTGCATCACGTGCCGCCCGGTCTTTCTTTGCGGGCCAACTCGTTTGAGATTTACACTTGTCACGCTCGAGTCCCACGGCCACCTGCCAAGTGTGCTTGGTGTAAACGGCGAGACGAACTCGACCTGCCCTGTTGCGGCGTTTTTACGAAAGACGGTAAGCTTTTCTGCCGTCTCGCTGACCAGCGGAGACAGGCTCTTCGACCAGTCGGAGCGGACATAGCTGTCTCGCGGGAACACGAGCGCCAGTCCGGCAATCAAAACCGCCACGGGAACGAGCAGATACAGCGCCAACCGGTGGCCGGACTGCGTGGTATCAAAGCGCAGCTTCTGCGTCAGAACGAGAAGCGTCAGCGTGCCGGTCAGCGTGAGCATCGGAAGCGTCCCGGGCTCGGTTTGCAGGATGACAAGGCAGATGATCAGGCACGGCGCACTTGCAAGCACCACGCCAAACACGCTGCATCGTGACAGCACCGTCCACACCGTGATAAGCGCCAGTATCGCCGCCAGAACGCCGAGCGCCATCGTCGCGTCCGCCCCGGTTTCCGCCGCCTCGGCCAGTGCCTGCGGCATGGAAAAGTGGAACGCCGCTACATAATTCTCGAAAATCCCGCCCAGAAGTCCCAGTGCGCTTTCCAAAAACGCGTCATGGAAGAACCACGCAAACGCGATTGCAGCCGCAAGTGTCGCGCCGAAGCTATAGACCGGCTGAAACACGCGGAACAAAACGGTAAAGACGATGGACGCCGTGATACACACGAGCAGCAGTGCCCAGCTGTCGGCCGTCAAATCGAACGCCGTGACCGGGCAGAAGATCGCGCCGAAGCTGATGCCGAACGCAAAGATGGCAGCGGAAACCGCCGCGCGGAAGCTTCCTTTTTCAGCAATCATGCGTCCACCTCCGCGCGCGCCGCACCAATGTGATAGCGCCAGTCCGCCGCCGGGAAGCTCCGGTGCGCGATCGACGGCGTTCCGTCCCGGAGGCTCGTGTGTAAAAGCTGCCGCATCAGGTGCTCCAAATCGTCAAGCTTTGTAATCTGCGCCGACTGCGGCGCGAAGCTCTCGGGGTCCAGCCAGCAAACCGTATGCGAAAGCTCCTGCGAAAGCAGCCACGTACTCATCCACTGTAAAAGCCCGAGCGTCCGGTCGACCGTATCGCGCGCGCCCGAAAGATCGAAGCTCAAAATGGCCTGCGAGCGAACAGGTTCAATCGGCTCGCGGACAATGAGGCTGTCTGTCTTGGCAGACACCTTCCAGTGGATATCGCGCATTGAGTCGCCCGGGCGGTAATCGCGCAGATCGTGTATCTCGGAAAAGCCGCCCGCAGGCTTGGCGCGATATTGCCGAGCCGTGAGCTGCGTGAGGCTTGGCGTTTCCTCCGGCGGGACTTCCTCTGGAAGAACCACAAGCTCCCCCAGCGCCGGAAGCTTGAACGGAAAGCAGAAAATCCCCAGATAATCGTACACTCTCCCCTTTTCAAGCGAGCACACATACGCGCCCGCGTGGTGCGTTGGAAGCTCGACCTGCGCGGTCTTGGAGCCGGACAGATAAATCCTCTGGCGGCAGGCGCTGTCTCCCATGCAGTCGAAAATCACGCTCTCAAACCGGAACGGCGGCGAAAGGCGAAGCTTTTCCGCGCAGCCCATCCGCAGACAGGCAGGCTCTGCAAGCTTACACACAGACGGCATGTCCGCCTGCAAGCGCAGCCGCAGCATCGGCCTCAAGCTGCAAAGAAGCGAGAACCACGGCAAAATCACAGCCAGCATCAGAAGGTACCACGAGAACCAGCCGGTATAATACGTATGAAACAGCAGCGCCCCCAGAAGCGCCGCGATGTACAAAATTCTTGCGTGCAGCATGGCTAAATTCTCGGCGCGCTCGTGGACTTTAAAATTCTATCCAGCAGCTCTTCGGCGCAGATCCCCTTTGCGTCCGCCTCGGCGGAAAGAAGCAGCCTGTGCGCGCAGGTCGAGACGAAGACGTTCTGAATGTCCTTGGGCTGGACATAATCTCTTCCCTGGACGTAGGCGACGGCCTTTGCCATCGCGCCGAGAGACAGCGTCGCTCTGGGGCTGGCCCCGCGGGCAATGAGCGGGTCGGTTCTCGTTTTGCCGACGAGCGAGACAATATAATCTGCCAGCTCGGGCTTTAAGTATACGTTCGCCGCCTCCTGCTGCATCGTAAGCAGCTCCTCGCGCGTCACGACCTGCCGCACCTGTAAAAGCGGGTTCCCCTTCTGGCGGCCGAGCAAAATCTCCCGTTCGTCACCCGGCGCAGGATAGCCGATCGAGAGGCGGACAGTAAACCTATCCATCTGCGAGTCCGGCAGCAGCTGCGTACCGGAAGCGCCCGTGGGGTTCTGGGTCGCGAAGACGCAGAACGGCTCCGGAATTTTGTGGCTCACGCCATCGACCGTGACCTGTCCCTCCTCCATCGCCTCAAGAAGCGCCGATTGCGTGCGGGATGTTGCGCGGTTGAGCTCGTCGGCGAGAAAAAGGTTGCAGAGAATGACGCCCGGCTGGTAGCGCATCGCGCCGGTTTCCTTGTCAAAGATGCTGTAGCCTGTGATATCGCTCGGCAGAACGTCCGGCGTAAACTGCACGCGCCCATAGTCCAGCCCCAGCGCCCGGGAAAACGCGAGCGCCATCGTCGTCTTGCCGACGCCCGGGATATCCTCAAGCAGAATATGTCCCCGCGCGAGAATGACCGTAAGTACCCAGACCAGCACGCGGTCCTTGCCGCAGACCGCCTTTTTGACCTCCGCGAGAATCTGACTTGCCTGATTCACTGCTCTGCCTCCTCTGTTCTTCTATCTTACGTAAACGTCTATCGTAAGTATTATACCAGAAAAGTGGCGGAATAATTATGAAGATTTCCTAAAGTTTTCCGAGATTGCCGCCAACCATCATGTGCTATCTTTTGGCTTTTCACGAAAGTTTTTCAAAATTTAGTATTTACTTTTCTTTGTTTGTGTGGTATGGTAAGGTTAGAAAAAATTTGATAAAAGGGAGACTTTTTTATGACGAATGCAGTCAAGCGAATCGGCGTGCTCACCTCCGGCGGCGACGCGCCCGGTATGAACGCAGCCATCCGTGCGGTCGTCCGCTCGGCCATCTACCGCGGCATCGACTGCGTCGGCATCCGGCGCGGATTCAATGGACTCATCAACGGCGATTTTGTCCGTCTCGACGAAAACAGCGTCAACCACATTATAAACCGTGGCGGCACAATGCTCTATACGGCAAGAAGCGAAGAGTTCCGCACCGTAGAGGGTCAACAGCGCGCAGCTGCCACGTGCAAGCTTCTGGGACTCGACGGCATTGTCGGCATCGGCGGCGACGGCACGTTCCGCGGCCTCAAGGAGTTTTCCAAGCAGGGCATCAGCGTCGTCGGCGTTCCGGCCACCATTGATAACGATATCGTCTGCACCGACTACACCATCGGCTACGACACCGCGGCCAACACCGCCGTCGAGGCTATCGACCGTCTCAGAGACACCATGCAGTCGCACGAGCGCTGCTCTGTCGTCGAGGTCATGGGCAGAAACGCGGGCCATCTGGCGCTCTATGTCGGTCTGGCGGCGGGCGCAACGTCCGTGCTCGTGCCGGAAAAGAAGCTCGATTTTGAGCACGACGTGATCGACTGCATCCGCGGCGCGCGCTTAAGCGGTAAGACACATTACATGATCATCGTCGCCGAAGGCGCGGGCAGCGCGATTGAAATCGGCAAGCAGATCCACGAGACGATCGGTCTTGACCCGCGCGTGACGATTCTCGGGCACATCCAGCGCGGCGGCACACCCACAGCGCGCGACCGCGTCATGGCGACCCGCATGGGCTACCATTCCGTGAAGGTTCTGGCTGAAGGCGGAACAAACCGACTCATCTGCTCGCAGCAGGGCAGCATGGTGGACATTGACCTTGAAGAAGGCCTTGCCATGAAGAAGGGTCTTAATGCGCAGCAATACGAAGTGCTTCAGGCGATGACCGGCTTGGAAATCGAGGGCTTATAAGCGCAGCTTTGCCGCAGGATTCTCCGGAGTCCTGCGGCTTTTTTTGAAAGGAGTCCTGCATGAAGCAGTTGCTTTCACTTTTTCTCTGCGCGGCAATTCTCGCTCTGTTTCTCACCGGTTGCCGGGCTGAACCTGTCCTTGAAGATGCACAGAAACCGGCCGTTTCCAAGGACACCTTTGAACAAACCGCCACAGAACAGGTGCTCACGCTGTGCGCGCTTACCTTTGGAAGTTCAGATGCGGAAACAGCACTTGACGAGGCAGGGTGCGCAGTTTTGTACGGCTATGAGACGTATCCGTCTTACTATCTTGAAACCCCTGAACCGCTTCTTTCGTTCTGGGAGCAGGCGCAAGCTGGGCAGGATTGCAGCGTGGAGCTGGTACGATTGCGAGACGAACGCACACTTTCTTATCAGAAGCTGTCTATGGAAAACGGCAAGGCTTATGCCGAGTTTCTGCGCTGCGAGCAAAACGCGGACGGCACGGTAACAGCCTCCAATTTTGAGCGCTTCCCGGTGCAGGACTGGCAGATGACGGATGCGGGAAATTTCTATTACCGTCTCTTCCCCACAGGGGACAAGCATTACGCAGACTACCAACTCATCCGCACCGTACCGCCAGATAGTTTGCATCTTGCCATGCTGGAGCAGTACGTGCTGCCAATCGACTACTATTATGTGAACCTTCTGATTACGGACTGGTCAGAACCGGACTTTGCAGGCGTAAGCTTTAACGACCTGTTCGACCGGCTCTATGCCCTGCGCTTTCATTGTCAGCCGGACGCGGCAGATTATGCGCAGGACGAAAATACAGGTGCCTTCCGGATTCCCTCCGGTGAATTTGAACGCGTCGTTCTCCCCTATTTCTCCGTGTCCGCTGAAAATCTCCGCGCACTTGCCGGGTACGACGGACAGTCGGATAGCTACCCATGGCGGCCGATCCGGACGAACGATATGGAGCTTTACGACTATCCCACCACCGAGCCATACATCACCGATGTCCGCGAGAACCCGGATGGAACAACGACGCTTCTCCTTTCGTGCCTTTCAACCGACGTTCCGACCGACTGCATTTTCTCGCACGAACTGACGATCCGGGCGCTTTCTTCGGGCGGGTTCGAGTATGTTTCCAATCGCGTCACTTTCCAGACAGAGCATGGCCTTCCAAACGCCGCGCCGCGTCTTTCCGTAAAATAGGCGCTTTCCGAAACCCGGGCTTGCCGCTGTCCGCGCGATATGATATGATAGGAAAAACGAACAGAAAAAGGATGGAACAAGCATGCACTACGGTTTTATCAAGGCCTGCGCCGTCTCCCCTTCGCTGCGCGTGGCGGATTGTCCCTATAACGCCCAGATGACCATCGAGGCCATGCAGAAGGCCGCGCAAAGCGGCTGTCAGCTTGCCGTTTTCCCGGAGCTAGGGCTCACAGGCTACACCTGCGGCGATCTTTTCTTGCAGCAGCCTTTGCAGAAGGCGGCGGAGGATGCGCTGGCTGATATTCTCAAGGCGAGCGAAGGGCTCGATCTGGTCACGCTCGTGGGGCTCCCCGTGAACGTCTCCGGCAAGCTCTATAACTGCGCGGCGGTTGTTTGCCGCGGGCAGCTCCTTGGCCTTGTGCCGAAGTCCCATATTCCGAACTATGGCGAGTTCTATGAGAAGCGGCACTACTGCGCCGCGCCCGCCGGCGTGAAGGACATCCGGTTCGCGGGGCAGCACGTGCTGTTCGGGACGAAGCTCTTGTTCCGCTGCGAAAGCATGCTGGAGTTTACGCTTGCGGTCGAGATCTGCGAGGATCTCTGGGCGCCGCTTCCTCCGAGCACCGCGCACGCTCTGGCTGGCGCAACCGTTATCGCGAATCTCTCTGCCAGCGACGAAACGGTCGGCAAGGCGGAGTACCGCGAAGCGCTCGTCTCGCAGCAGTCGGCAAGGCTTTTGTGCGCCTATCTCTACGCCGACGCAGGACACGGCGAGTCGACGACCGACATGGTCTTCTCCGGGCACAATCTGATCGCAGAAAACGGCGCGCTGCTTTCCGAGTCCCGCCCGTTTGCGGAAGGCTGCGCCTGCACGGAGCTCGACCTCGGAAGGCTTCTTTCCGAGCGCTGCCGCAACACGAGCTTCGAGCCTATGCCAGACAGCTACGAGGTTGTCTCCTTCTCGCTTCCCGTGACGGAGGTTCCCCTCACACGGCACTTCTCCCCGACCCCGTTTGTTCCCGCCGACGATACGGCGCGCACCGAGCGCTGCGAGCTCATTTTGCGGATGCAGTCCGACGGGCTTGCCAAGCGCATGGAGCACGCACACGCGAAGACTGCGGTCATCGGCATTTCGGGAGGACTTGACAGCTGCCTTGCACTTCTCGTCGCGGTGCACGCGATGAAAAAGCTCGGAAGGCCCATAAACGATATTCTCGCTGTCACCATGCCCTGCTTCGGCACGACGAAGCGCACGCGCTCGAACGCGGAGATCCTTTGTCAGGAGCTCGGCGTGCAGTTTCGGGAAATTTCGATCGCTAATACCGTCCGCAGCCATTTTGCTGACATCGGTCAGAGCGAGACGAATTTTGACGTGACGTTTGAAAACGGGCAGGCGCGTGTGCGGACGCTCGAGCTTATGGACCTCGCCAACCGCACGGGCGGCCTCGTCGTCGGCACGGGCGATTTGAGCGAGCTCGCGCTCGGCTGGGCGACTTACAACGGCGACCATATGAGCATGTACGGCGTGAACGCGGGCGTTCCCAAAACGCTGGTGCGCCACATCGTGCGCTATGAAGCCGATACCGCCGCAACGCCCGCCTTGCGCGACGTCCTTCTCGACATTCTCGACACGCCTGTCTCTCCCGAGCTTCTTCCCGCGAAGGAAAACGGCGAGATCGCGCAGCAGACCGAATCCTTAGTTGGTCCCTATGAGCTGCATGATTTCTATTTATACTACGTTCTGCGCTTCGGCTTCTCGCCCGCAAAAATTTACCATCTGGCGAAGTCCGCGCTTGGTAACCGGTACTCTGACGAAGTGCTTCTGCACTGGCTCCGGAACTTCTATCGCCGCTTCTTCCAGCAGCAGTTCAAACGCAGCTGCCTGCCCGACGGCCCCAAGGTCGGCTCGGTCACGCTCTCGCCCAGAGGCGACTGGCGCATGCCGAGTGACGCCTGCGTGAGCGTCTGGCAGAAAGAACTCGATGCACTCACCTGATTTCATAAATTTTCGACCCTTTTCGTAGGGGTCGATGCCCACATCGACCCGCAGAAGGCACCCTGTTTTTCAGAAAAACTACGACGAATTCGATGGTTCCCAATGGGACGATGTGGACTTCGTCCCCTACGCATCTTTTTACGCATTACAAGCTTATATTATGTAAACTGTTTTGCAATTTTTACATCATTGTGCACAAAAACAGGTTCTCCTTGACTTTCACGCTTAAACGATTTACAATAGAAAAGATGTAAAGTGCTGAAGCGGTCGAAGCTTACATCGGCCGCTTTTGCATGCGGAAAAAGAGAAAGGAACCTGCCATGTGCGCAGGACGGAACACACATGAAACACTCCAAACATACCAAGCATTTTGCCAGCCGCTGGGGCTTTATTCTCGCGTCGGTCGGCTCTGCCGTCGGCATGGCCAACGTCTGGGGCTTCCCCAACAAGCTCGGCAGCAACGGCGGCGGCGCGTTTCTGATCGTCTATCTGCTGTTCGTCTTTATTTTCAGCCATGTTGCACTCCCGGCAGAATTTGCCATGGGCCGTCACGCCGCAACCGGCACGCTCGGCGCGTATGAAAAAGCATGGGCAACGCGTGGCAAAGGCATGGGCAAGGCTGGGGGACTTCTCGGCTGGCTGCCGCTGGCTGGTTCTCTTTGCATTGCGATCGGCTACGCGATCATTGTCGCGTATATTTTAAAGGCACTGGTTGACTCCGTTGTGGGTACGCTCATGACTGCGGACACAGCCAGCTGGTTCGGCTCGTTCTCCTCGGGTGATTTTTCCGTTGTCCCCTACCATGTGATCGTCGTGGTCGGCACGCTGCTGACACTATATCTTGGCGCGCACAGCATCGAAAAGACCAACAAGATCATGATGCCGATGTTCTTCCTGATTTTCCTCGTACTTGCCGTCCGTGTGGCATTCCTGCCGGGAAGCTCGGAGGGCTACAAGTTCATGTTCACCCCGCGCTGGGAGGCGCTCAAGGATCCGATGATCTGGATCTGGGCGATGGGACAGGCGTTCTTCTCGCTGTCCGTCACGGGAAGCGGTATGATCGTCTACGGCGCATATTTGTCAAAGGACGAGGATGTCGTTGCAATGGGCCAGCACACGGCAATTTTCGATACGATCGCAGCCATCGTCGCGGCGCTCGTCATTATCCCTGCCTGCTTCTCCTATAACTTAGACGTCGGCGCGGGCCCCAGCCTCCTGTTCGTTACACTGCCGACCATTCTGCAGGACATTCCGCTCGGACGGCTCTTCGCGATTATCCTCTATCTTGCGATGATTTTTGCCGGTATCAGTTCCCTCCAGAACATGTTTGAGGCCGTCGCGGAGTCCCTGCTTCATAAGTTCCCGAAGCTGAACCGCACGGCGGTGCTCGCCATCATCTGCGTTCTTTGCCTCGGAACCGGCCTTTTCATGGAGCCGATCTCCAAGTGGGGCCCGTGGATGGATCTCGTTTCGATCTACATCATCCCCATCGGCGCAACGCTTGGTGCGATTTCGTGGTTCTATGTCATGAAAAAGGACGAGCTGCTGACAGCCGTCAACACAGGAAGCGGCAAAACGCACGGTGCGCTTTGGTATAACGCCGGCCGCTATATCTACGTCCCCATGGCCGTCATCCTTTGCTGTGTGGCGCTGTTCATGAACATCGCATTCTAACCTCCTATGTTTTTAAACTTGCCGGGAAGTTCGTAAGGATGATTGAGCACATCGCCCCGGCGAAAGAATCCGGTTTTACGGAAATCTTCGGCGAATTCGATGGTGTCCAAAGGGCCGATGTGGGCATCGACCCCTACGCAGAGTTGAAAACCTAGACACATAATCAGATAGAGGCTGCATTTCTCACAGAAATGCAGCCTTTTTTTGTTCAAATTCCGACACATCGCGCATTGACTTTAGCAGCTGAAAGTGCTAAAGTACAACCAAATTAAATTTTGCAAAAGAAGGTATGCAGCATGCAGGAAATGAGCAGACGAAACCAGCATTTTACCGACTCCGTCATTCGCCGGATGACGCGTGTGAGCCTTGACTGCGGCGCGATCAATCTGGCGCAGGGCTTCCCGGACTTCGATCCCCCGAAGGCCATGACCGACCGGCTGCGCGAGGTCAGCCAGGAGGGCCCGCACCAGTACCCGATCACGATGGGCGCGCCGAATTTCCGCCGCGCGGTCAGCCGCAAGTGCGGCAGGTTCATGGGCATTTCCATTGACCCGGATACGAACATCGTCGTGACCATCGGCTCGACCGAGGCCATGGTCGACACCATTTTTGCTCTGACAAACCCCGGCGACAAGATCGTCATGTTCTCGCCGTATTTTGAAAACTACCGCGCGCAGGCCATTATGGCGGACTGCGAGCCTGTTTTCGTGCCGCTCGTTCCCCCGTCGTTCCATTTTGACCCCGAGGTTCTGGAGGACGCGTTCCGGCAGCACCCGAAGGCAATCCTCATCTGCAACCCCTCGAACCCCAGCGGCAAGGTCTTTACCTATGAGGAGCTGAAATTTATTTCGGAGCTCTGCATCAAGTATGACGTCTATGCCATCATGGACGAGGTCTATGAGCACATTGTCTACGATGGCCGGCAGATGGTCTACATGGCCTCGCTTCCCGGCATGTGGGAGCGGACGGTCAGCTGCTCGAGCTTGTCGAAGACCTACTCCATCACCGGCTGGCGCCTTGGCTACGCGATTGCCCCGCAGCCCATCATGGACCGGATCAAGCAGTACCACGACTTTAACACCGTCGGCGCGGCTTCGCCTCTGATGGAAGCGGCCGTCGTTGGCCTCGAGATGCCGGATGAATACTACCGCGAGTTTGGCGACCACTACGCCCATATGAAGGGAATTTTCACCGGCGGCATGAAGGAGCTCGATATCCCTTTCACGGACCCCGAGGGTACGTATTTCGTGCTGGCCGACGTGGCGCCCTATATGAAAAAGGGCCAGTCGGACGTGGAGTTCTGCGTCGAGATGGCACAGAAGGTCGGCGTGGCCTGCGTGCCGGGCAGCTCCTTCTTTGACGAGGACGTCAACCATATCGTCAGGCTCCATTTCGCGAAAAAGGACGAAACGCTCCTCGCCGCGCTCGACCGGCTGAGCAATCTGCGTAGAATCATGTGCGGCTGAGTATCCGAGTTCTACATTCTCCTGATTCGTCCATTTTTTACCGATAAATTTGTATCGAATAATTTTCAAAAAGCTTCGTATGGTGATCCATGCGAAGCTTTTTCTCCTCTTTTGTGCAGTTAAATATGTTAAATTCGGCATGGGTCAGCTGCAATTGCACAAAATCCATTGGTATATCCCGTCTAAAAAGCTCATTGAATTTACGGCACTTCTCATATATTATAAACAATATAAATACCCTGAATTTAGAAATCAACGATTTTTCTTTCAACCATCGCAAATACTGCTCCGTCCGGCCGCGCCGCTCCCATACCGCGTCCGGGCTCCGGCCCGCACCGAAGCCTCCTTCTGCCATTGTCACCGAGAAATGCTGCATGTCATATCTCCGGCTTCGGTGCGGGTCTTTTTATTCCTTGTCGAATTCGCCTGTCCCGGCAAGCGGTCCGGTTCCGGCGACGAAATATGAAAGCTAAGGGGGAAGAACCGCAATGAATGAAGCGCAATGCGCAAAAACCATGCAGATCATAGATACCCATGGGCGGGATCCCGCCGCCCTGATCGCGATTTTGCAGGATGTGCAGGCGGAAAACAGCTATCTGAGCCAGGAGAACCTGGAGCTGATTGCCAAGGAGCTGAACGTGGCCATTTCCAAGGTCTACGGTGTGGCGACCTTCTTCGAGAATTTCTCGCTGGAGGCCAAGGGCAAGCATCTGGTCAAGGTCTGCAACGGCACGGCATGTCATGTTCGGAAGTCGCAGCCCATCTATGACGCTGTTCATGCCTATCTCGGCCTGAGCGGCAAGCGCAAAACGTCAGACGACGGCCTGTTTACACTCGAGACGGTTGCATGTCTCGGCGCATGCGGCCTTGCCCCTGTCATGACGATCGACGGCGAGGTCCACGCGAAGATGGACCCTGACCGGGCAGTGGCGCTGCTGGAAGAAATCCGGGCAAAGGAGGGCTCTGCGCAATGAGAATTGGAACGAGAGAGGCTTTGAACGCCCGCCGTGAGCAGGCAAAGGCATGGCTCGCCGCTGAGCAGCGCGTGATTCTCGTCTGCGCCGGTACCGGCTGTATCGCGGGCGGCGCGATGAAGGTTTATGATAATCTTCAGGAGCTTTGCCTGGAGCGGAAGCTCAAGACCCGTGTGGCGCTGCGCGAAGAGGGCGGCAAGGACACGCTCCACTTCAAGCGAAGCGGCTGTCAGGGCTTCTGCGAGATGGGTCCGCTGATTGAGATCCAGCCCGAGGGCATTTTCTACACCCATGTCCATCCGGAGGACTGCGAGGAGATTCTCGAAAAGACCATCCTCCACGGCGAAATCATCGAGCGCCTTCTGTACAAGCTCGCAGACACCACCTACGTCAAGCACGACGATATCCCCTTCTATAAAAAGCAGAAGCGCGTCGTCCTCGAGACCAGCGGCAACACCGACGCGGAAGACCTGGACGAATATTTGGCACACGACGGCTATGCGGCCTTGGAAAAGGCGCTGTTTGACATGACGCCCGCCGAAATCTGCGCGGAGGTCGTGGACTCGGGTCTGCGCGGCAGAGGCGGCGCGGGCTTCCCGACCGGCAAGAAGTGGGAAAGCGTCCGCCGGATGCCTGAGGGCAAGAAGTACGTCGTCTGCAACGGCGACGAAGGCGACCCCGGCGCGTTCATGGACCAGTCCAT
>CALCJW010000128.1:0-7561 GCA_937967235.1 uncultured Clostridia bacterium | reverse complement strand
CCCCTACGCAAAATACGATATATTTCGCAAATATCAGGGGTATATGTTGAAAAAAATCCAAGGTGCATCATTCATCGGCACCTTGGATTTTTTATGGATCAATTCCGCTAGGAGATGCCTTCCAGCAGCGTCCGTGCGATTTGTTCGGCGGGAAATGCCGTGCTGCTTGGCCACCAGAGCGTCACGGAGAGAAGTTTTTTGCCCTTTTGCAGCAGCAGCCGGTATTCTCCGAACGGATCTTGATAGCACTGCGCCGTATCCGCGTCCAGATCCTCCGGAAGGAGAATTTTCGTCAGCGTGTTTGTGTGCTTGGCGGACATCCGGGACATGCGGCGCTCGTCATACCGCAGCAGATCCCGCGCCAGCCACTCGGCCAGCCACGGCGCGCGCAGCTCGTAATAATCCGCGTCGTAGATCGCGCCGCCGCTTCTCTCGCGCAGCGTGTATCCTTCCGGGGCAAGCAGGTCGTGCGTTTCATCCAGCGTCAGTTCATAGCGGTCGTCCGTTTCATCTACCGGAAAAGTGGCAAAGCTGGAGAGCGTCGGAAGGGGCGCTTCGCCTGCATCGATGGCCAAGGCGTCCGGATGCAGCCGCGGCATGACCATCATGCTAACAAGCAGAACGAGCCAGACGGCAGTTAAGATAGGCCTGATGATCTTGCCCGCAAGGCAGCGTTTTTTCTCCTCGCGCCAGCCGTCCGTGTGCTCGATGCGGCCGCCGGATTGCAAATGTCTGCGGAGCCGCCGCAGCCTGCTCCAGTCGCGCACCGCGCCCCAGGTCTGCACGATGGTAATCAGAACCAGCGCCAGAAACCGAGTGGTCCCAACCGTCAGAACGCCGAGCAAAAACGTAGGCTGCTGCAAAAGAAACAGCAGGATCGGGTATAAAAACAGATAATAGCACGTCGAAAACACCCGGTCAGCAAGCGCATTCTGCACGCGCTTTAAAGATAAAGCCTGCACGGCAGGGTCTGTGTTGAGCTCGGGAAGGTGCGCGTCACCGCAGCGGTAGATCAGAAACTCCTTCCATTCCGCGACAAACTCCCAGCCCATCTCTTCTGCCAGCGCGATGGCCGCCTGCTTTTTTTCGTCAAATTCGGAAAACGCCTTCTCCTTCGGAACTGCGTCCAGCCGGTAACGTACGCGCCTTGGCGCGCCGGATTCAAAACACGCAAGGCCGAGGAAAAATCCGTCGTCCTTCGATAAAAACAGCCCCTGCATCGCCTGCTCCTCGAGCCAGCTTTCCATCGCAGGCACATCGTAATCCGGGCACGGGACGAGCACCCAGCGCTGTTTTTTCGTAATCTCATTCATGCAGCAGCCCTCCGATCGTTTCCGCGTCCCGCAGGCAGGCTGTCAGACGGCTGATCTCTGCCTGATACGCGTCCATGCCGCGCGAGGTGATGCGGTAGGTGCGCTTGCGGCCCTCGACGGCAATTTCCTCAATGTACTGTACCTCTTCAAATTTAGAAAGCACCGTATAGAGCGTCGCCGGGCCGATGCGAAGTCGCCCGTTTGTCGCCCGCTCTAAAAACGCGGCGATCTCCATGCCGCACATCGGGCGCGTTTTGAGCGCCAGCAGTACATAGAACATCGATTCCGTCAGATTTTCAAGCGGCCTGCGCGGCATGTTTATCCCCCCTATTATCGTTATATGATATCGTTTGACGATATTATAGAGCAGGCTTGAAACTCTGTCAATAGGAAATCCCCCGCATCGCGCCCATGCGTCTGCGCACGGCCCGCGGTACGGGGGATCGAAATTCAGTTCTGTTTCAAAATCAGCTCCTGAAGCTGCCGCAGCGCGTACGCCCGGTTGGGAGCGCCGAGGCTCAGAAACGTCGCGCTGCCCCGGTCGAAGCTTGCCTGCACCTGAGAGCCGGTTCTCTCATACGTCGAAGCGAAGGTGATGGTGACGTGTTCAAAATCCTTCGTCGCCTCCACGTCCCAGACGCCGGTCGAGATGATCTGCCCCGCCCAGTCGTAAATATACCCCTTCCAGGCGCCATTCTGGCGCGTCAGGCGGATGGTCATGTTCTCCTCCAGCCCCGGAACGTCGGTAATATACAACGAACCCTCGAACACGTCCTTTAACAGCACGCTCTGCGTGAGCGTTCCTGTAAGCGTCACATGGCAGGGCTTTTCATAGCGCTCGTCCGAAACGCTGTAAATAACTGCGTCTTCATCGTATGAAACCGTTTTTTGTGTCGGCACGAGGAAAAACAGCAACACATTCAAAACCACCAGCACCACGGCCACCGTCAGAAGTGTTTTGCTGCGCTTGTTGTCCTTTTCCTGTCCCAGTCTGTCCGCCATGCTCGAATCCTCCCGCTGTGTTTTCTTTCCGCTATTATACCGGATCGTGCGCCGTTTGACAACCGGGGCGCAGAATTCAAAAAAATTTAAGAATTCTTAGCTTGCGCCGCAGAGGATTTCGGCTATAATGGAAGCAAAGAGGTTACAATTTGGTAACAGCATTTGTGGAGGAAATTTCTATCTGGGGGGATGCCATCGGTTCATATCACACACAGACCTGACACAAGCAACCACCATACAACCAACCAAAAATCGCCCGCGCGGAGTATGCTTGCTCTGCGCGGGCGTTTTGCGTGCCGATATTATTCCCAAAGCCTCGCGGGGTATTTTCCTTCCCGCTTGAGTTGCCTGATGGCCGATTTCACGCTGTCGAGGTCTTCTTTGTATGTCACACCGTGCCACGTTTCCATGCACGGCAGCACACGCACGCGGACCTTTCCCTCCGCCAACCGGCTTCCCACGAACGTCGGCAGATAGAACTCGCACTTTTCCGGGTTCACCGGAAGATTTTCCGCCAAAAACGCCGGGAATGCGTCCCAGATCTCGTCCAGAATCTCCGGCGTAAAGCCCCAGAAGTTCATGGAGACCTGCGTGTCGCCCGAAAGGGGCACAAACGTCTCGCCGTCTTCCGTATAGGCCGCGTCCTGCCCGCGCTTAAAGATTTTCGTCCGCTCGGTGATATCCAGCAGCATTCCGTCCTGCACGTGGCACACGCCGCGCGCAACCGAGCCGAACTCCGTCACGGTGTTCCGCAGCTGATAGCCGAGCATCGCGTAGTGGTGCGGGGTTTCATGCTCCGTCAGGAAGCGATAAATTTCCTCATACGCGCCCCGGCCGTAAAAATCATCGGAGTTGATAACGGCAAACGGACCTTCCACCACGCCCCGGCAGCAGGCCACCGCGTGCGCCGTGCCCCATGGCTTTTTGCGTCCCTCGGGAACCGCGAACCCCTCCGGCAGGCGGTCGAGCTCCTGATAGACGTAGTCGACGTGGAAGATTTTTTCCATGCGCGCGCCGATCGTCTTGCGGAACGTCTGCTCGATTTCGCGCTTGATGATGAACGCAACGCGGCGGAAGCCCGCCTGATACGCGTCATAGAGCGAAAAATCGATGATGAAGTGCCCTTCCTCGTCTACCGGCGTCATCTGCTTGAGTCCGCCGAAGCGGCTGCCCATTCCGGCGGCCATGATGACAAGCGTCGGTTCGTGTGTCAAAGCTAACACGCTCCTTTTACATTTGTAATTCCATTCTACCCGGTTTCTGTCCAAAAAGCAACGTCTGATTTCCAGACGCAGGAAGAGCGCCCGAGGAACGATCTTCGAGCGCTCTATGATGTTAGTCTGTCAGAATGCCTCGGAGGTCGGCAATGGCTCCGCGCGGGCACTTGACCGCGCACTGCCCACAGGACAGGCAGATGCTTTCTTCGATATGCGACAGGTTCTCCGTCACGGTGATGGCCCCGGCGGGACATGCCTTTTCGCACAGGCCGCAGCCGATGCAGGAAACCTCACAGTATTTGCGGGCGTTTTTGCCCAGGTCTTTGTTGGAGCACTTGACGACGATGGGGTTCGCGCACTCGTGGATATGGATGAGTTCGCGCGGACACTCGCGCACGCACGCGCCGCAGGCGATGCACTTGTCTTCGTTCACCTGCGCCACGCCAAGGCCGTTTATCTCGATCGCGTCAAATTTGCACACGCCGACGCAAAGGCCGCACGCGACGCAGCCGTATTCGCAATCTGCCGTTGCGCGGCAGCCGCCGTTGCAGGCTACAAAGGCAGCCTGATAGGGAAAGCGTTTTTTGACAGCCATACTCACACCTTCCTTTCATACGGCGTATGCACAAGCGGCAGAACGGTCCTGCGCTCGTGGTCATACTGGTAATAGGCCTCGGCAATCGCGGGCGCGGTCGGGATCGATGTAATTTCTCCGATGCCGATGGCCCCGCAGGCTACGTCCAGACCGGGCTTGTCGATGACGATCGCGTCGATCTCGGGGATCTCATGCGCGCGGAAGAGCCCCAGCTTTCCGTATTTGTCGATGGGCTTGCAATTCTCGTCGATCGGGTACTGCTCGCGCAGCGCATAGCCCATGCTCATGACCACGCCGCCTTCGATCTGTCCCTCGCACGAGCGTGGGTTCACGGCCTTGCCGACATCGTGCGCCGCGACGATCTTCTCCAATTTTCCGGTCTTTTTGTCGAGGATGCACATCTGCGTCGCGTAGCCGTACGCAACATGGGAAACTGGATTCGGCTTATCCGCGCCGAGGGGGTCTGTTTTCGCGTAATATTCGCCGTAGAATTCCTGCCCGTTGAGGTCCTTCATCGTGTGTCCATCGAACGCCGCGCAGAACTTTTCGCACGCTCTGCGGCACGCTTCGCCCGTGATGAGCGTCTGACGTGAGCCCGAGGTATCGCCGGAGTCCGGTGCGATCCACGTGTTCGAGCGCTCATAGACGATCTGGTCACGCGAAAGCGGCGTAGACGTTACGCACATCTGCACGAGAACCGTGCCGAGTCCCTGCCCAATGCACGACGCGCCCGCGTAGATATGAAGCTTTTCGTCCTCCTCGACGATGAGCTTACACCGGCCATAGTCCGGTAAACCCACGCCGACGCCCGCATTTTTCATCGCGCAGGCAAGGCCGACCGGCTTTCCGGCCTTCACTGCCTCGTCAAACGCCGGCTTCACGGCTTCGAGCGTCTCCACAAGTCCTGTCTCCGCGCCCACGATCTGCCCATTTGGCAGCACACCTCCCGGACGGATCGCGTTGCGGTAGCGGATCTCCCACGGGCTGATGCCGATTTTCTCCGCCATTTCGTTGAGCAGGCTCTCAATTGCAAAGCACGTCTGCGTCACGCCGAAGCCGCGGAACGCGCCTGCAGGGGGATTGTTCGTATAATACGCGCGGCCCTTGATCTCAAAGTTTTCATAGGCGTAGGGCCCTGCCGCGTGGGTGCAGGCCCTCTCGAGCACGGGGCCGCCGAGGGACGCAAACGCGCCGGTATCGGACACGACCTCCGCCTGTACGCCCTGAATGATGCCGTTTTCATCGCAGCCGATCGTAAAGTCCATCCAGAACGGGTGCCGCTTGGGATGTACCAGCAGGGACTCGGCTCTTGAGAGCTTCACCTTGACCGGCAGATGCGTCACGTAGGTAATGAGCGCGGCGTGGTGCTGGACGGACATGTCCTCTTTTCCGCCGAAGCCGCCGCCTACGAGCTGGTTTTCGACCTTAATCTTCTTTGTGCCCAGCAGCAGCGAGCACTCATGCAGCGTCGTATGGGACGACTGGTCGGTCGTCAGCAGCATCACGTCGCCGTCTCTGTCAATATAGGCGACCGCGCACTCTGGCTCCAGGAACGCATGCTCGGTCCACGGCGTTTCAAAGTGCCGGGAGATCACATATTTGGATCTTGCGATCGCGCCCGCCGCGTCGCCGCGGCTCACATGACGGATGGCCTGTAAGTTGGTACCCTCTTCGTCAAAGACGTGCGGCGCGTCGTCCTTCATCGCCTCAAACGGGCTGTGGACCGCCGGAAGCACCTCATATTCGACCTGCACGAGCTTTTTTGCTTTCTCGAGTGTTTCGGGGTCGTTTGCCACAACGAGGGCAATCGCGTCGCCAAGATAGTGCGTCAGACCGCCGACGGGCACGAGCGTATACTGGTCGTGCTTGATGTGGCCAACGAGGTTCGAGCCCGGGATATCGTCCGCCGTCAGAACTGCGCACACGCCGGGAAGCGCAAGCGCCTTCGACGCGTCGATCGATTTGACCCGCGCCCGGGCATACTTCGCGCGGACGGCCGAGCCGTAGGTCATATAGGGCACATAGCAGTCGTCGGGATACTTGCCGTAGCCGAGCACCTTTTCCTCCACGTCCAGACGGTGGACGCTCGAGCCGACCTTCCAGTCCGTTTCCGAGGGCGCCGGAACGTGTCCGCCCTCTCTTAAAAGCTTCGCCGCCAGACGCACGGCCGCGATGATCTTCACATAGCCCGTACAGCGACAGTAGTTGTTGCGCAGCGCATAGCGGATTTCCGCGTCCGTCGGGTTCTGGTTCTTATCGAGAAGCGCCTTCGTGCACAGCACCATACCCGGAATGCAGAAGCCGCACTGCACGGCTCCGGCCTCGCCGTAAGCGTACGTGTAGAGCTCTTTTTCTTCGTCGGTAAGCCCCTCGACGGTGAGAATGTGCTTTCCCTCCAGCCGGTCGGTCATCGGCGTGCACGCGCGGATAGTCTCGCCGTCGATGATCACCGTACATGCGCCGCACGCGCCCTCTGAGCAGCCGTCCTTCACGGACGTGAGATGCAGCTCGTCGCGCAGGTACCGCAGCAGCTTCTGATTTTTTGTTACCTCGACCTCTTTGCCATTGACAAAAAAGACAGCCATTGCAAAAACTCCCTTAACCTGAATTTCGGTTCTCACGTCACAGAAGCTCTGTTCTCGGCATTTTGCCACCGTAATTCCGAGTTTTTGAGCAGGAGCCCGGCAGATTCTGCGCGAGCTCCTGAAAATCTATTTGCATTATACAATTATTTTTAGTATCCTGCAAGAACTTCACCAAAAAATCTACCAGGATCGTTATATTTTTTATCGATCACGCCGAAACGGGAACCATCTTTCAGAGCTGTTCGTCGGAACCAGCGGCAAAGCGCAGCTTGCGGTATGCGTCGATGAAAAACGCGAGGACAAACAGATAAAAAAGCACGGTCATCAGTCCGCCGCCCACGCTGAGGCTGAAATCCCAGAAGCCGTGAAGAAGCGCTGGAACCAGCAGGCTCGCGCGCAGATACTGCCCGGGCGATTCATCGGGGAGCTCGATATAATACCGCTGCATCGCCCGCTCGGCCATCTTCGCCTGCCCGAGGTAAATGCCCATGTACACGGCAAAAAAGCAGTGTCCCGGCACAGACAGCAGTGCTCTTGACACCGCGACAGCAAAGCCGTATTCCGCGACGTAGAGAATATTCTCCAGCGCCGCAAACCCGAGCGCCGAAAACACGCAGTAGACCACCGCGTCGAACCGGTAGTCGAACGCCGGATGGCGCCACGCGAATTTCAGCACGACCCAGCGCTTGCAGGCTTCTTCTACCAGCGCGACGGCCAGAAAATTCTCCAGCACCAGCCGCAGCGTGCTGCCGCCAAGCGTCACATCCAGCACGCGCGTGAGCGCGCCCTCGATCGCGCCCGCCGCTAAGCCAGACAGCGCGCCGAACAGCGCCAGCTTCAGTAAAAGCC
>CALCJW010000127.1:0-7090 GCA_937967235.1 uncultured Clostridia bacterium | reverse complement strand
TCGGGCGCTCATGGGCGATCCCGGAAAACGCGGAAAAGCCCTCCGACCCGCGCTTTCAGGAACAGCCCCGCGATCCCGGCAGGACAAGCACCTGACGGATACCCCTCTGCATTGGAAGCATCCGCAAAAAGGAAGTGAACGCTATGACCTGCGACGAGGCTTTGTACCGCCAATATCTGAACGGCGACGACGCGGGGCTGGAGGCCCTGATGAAGAAATACGGCGACCGGCTGACCCTGTATATTGACGGCTATCTGCACGACGTTCACGAGGCGGAGGAGCTGATGCTGGATGTTTTCGCCTATCTGTTCACCAAAAAACCGAAGATACGCGACGGCTGCTTCAAGGCGTATCTCTATAAGGCGGCGCGGCACATGGCACTGCGCCACAAGAGCAAGCGAAAACCGCTATTCAGCCTCGATGCGCTGACCGGCGAGCCGGACGGACGGCTGCTGGCGGAGGAGGTCATCCGGTCGGAGGAGCGAAACCGCATTCTGCATTTCTGCATGGATGAAATGAACCCGGACTATCGGGAAGTCCTCTATCTCACCTATTTTGAGGATATGAGCTACGCGCAGGCGGCGGAGGTCACGGGGAAAACGGTAAAGCAGATCACCAACATGGTGTATCGCGGAAAAGAGAGCCTGCGAAGGCTGCTGGAACGGGAGGGAATCACAAATGCGGAGTCATGAGGAGCGGGTCGCGGAGACAAAGCGGCGCATCGCCAAAATTGAGCGGGAGAAACGGCTGCGGCGCAATAAGATTACCATGGCTTCCGCTGTGGCGGCGTGCCTTGTGCTGCTCATTGGCGCGTCCCTCGCCATGCCCGGCATTGCCGCAAGCATCCGGACCGGCGACTACTCCGGCTTTGAAACGGCGGCCAGCATGTATGGCGGCGGCGCTCTCGGATATATCGTCATCGGGCTTTTGGCGTTTCTTCTCGGCGTGTGCGTGACCGTTCTGTGCTTCCGGCTGCATCAGATGAACCGGGAGGACGATCAGAACAACGAAAGCGAGGGAATTCATGGAGCTGATTGAGAACCTGCTGCAGCTGCTGGTCACGTTCGCCGGCGCGCTGCTTTCGGGCCTATCCTACCGCAGAAGCCGCAGGCAGGCGTATTTTCTGCTGCTTTGCTTCTACGGCTGCTTTGCCCTCGGCGCGCTCTACTGGACGCTGTATCTGCTGCTGTTCGACACCACACCCCGGGTCTTTTATGTGTCGGAGTTCGGCTGGGTGGCGAGCCTCATCTTCCTGCGCATTTTGCAAGCAACGCTCGCCACTCAGGACGAGCGCAGCTTCCGCTGCCGCAGAGCATGGCTTGCGCCTGCGTTCGGCGTGCCGCTGCTGGTGTTCTACTGCACCTTCGGGGACATTCTCTCCAACCTGCTCTGGTGCGGCATGATGATATGGCTCTCCTTCTGCTCCATTCGCGGACTGGTCTGCGCCAACGGGCAGACGGGCGCGGCGCGGAATATGCGGTGGTTTCACATCGGCGTGTTGTGCTTTGCCGGTTCGGAATATCTGCTCTGGACGGCGGGCTGCTTCTGGCCGGATACCTCTCCTGCAAGCCCCACCTTCTGGTTCGATATGCTGCTGACGCTTGCCATTTTCGGGCTGCTGCCCGCCGCGAGAAAGGCGGTGGAAGCATGACCTATATTGAAAATATCTTCCTCTGCATGGTATCCCCGCTGCTGGTGGCCGCTTTGTGCATGGGAAGGCGGCAGCTCCGCTTCTTCCTGTTCTGCATTGCCGGGATGGGGGTGTGCCTGCTTTCGGCCTATATCAACACCTTCCTCGCGGCGGTGTGTCAGGCGGACGCCCTTGCCGCCACGGCGGAGATCGCGCCGGTGGTGGAGGAAATCATGAAGCTGCTGCCGCTGGTGTTCTATCTTCTGGTATTCGAGCCGGAGGGAGATAAAATCAAGCCCGCCGCCATCACGATTGCACTCGCCTTTGCCACCTTTGAAAACGTCTGCTATCTCATCCAGAACGGCGCGGACCGCTTCTCCTTCATCTTCTTCCGCGGCTTCGGCACGGGAGCCATGCACGTGCTTTGTGGCTTGATCGTGGGCGGTGGGCTTGCATACACGTGGCAGCGGACGTGGCTGAAAATCGCAGGCACCTGCGGCCTGCTGGGCGCGGCCATCACCCTCCACGCTATCTATAATCTGCTCATCGCCTACGGCGGCGCGGCGCAGTACATCGCTTACGCCCTGCCGGTGCTGCTGGTGGTGGCGGGAAAGCTGTCCGCTTTCCGCTTATCGCGGATGAAATAACCGAACATTCACCCCTTGAGAGCTGCTTTTTGGCGGCTCTCAAATTTTTTTGAAAAATTTTGCGTTTTGGGTGAGAGTTTTTTCGATTTTTTGTACCTATATAAGTGAAGGGGTTTTTAAGCCACATTTCAAAAAATCCAGAGAGGAGGTTCAAACGAAATGTACGATACCGCAAGACGGGTCGCACTCGTCAAGCAGCGGGTGCGGGAAAACACCCGCCGAAAACGGCAGCGCGGCATCTATGGACTGAGCGCCGCGTGTATGCTGCTGTGCGCGGCACTGATGCAGACAGCGGGCACGGTTGTTGGGCCGGGGCACCCGGAGGCATGGGGCGCGTTCGGCGCGATGCTGCTGCGGGAGGACGCAGGCGGCTATGTGCTGGTGGCCGTCGTCTCCTTTGCAGCGGCGGTGGTCATCACTGCGCTGTGCTTCCGGCTCAGAAACAGAGAAACTCAGAGTAAAGGCGGGACGGGCAAGCCCGCCCGACACGAAAAGGAGGAGAAAAGCCAATGAAAAAACGAATGCTCAGCATCCTGCTCATGTGCTGTATGGTGCTGACACTGCTGCCAACAACGGCTTTTGCGGAGGAAAGCACGGAAACCCCGCCTGTTTGCAGCTGTGAAACGGCCTGCACGACGGACAACATGGACAAGGAATGCCCTGTCTGTGGAGCGGAGAATGCCATACCGCAGAACTGCGGTCAATACATCCCTGTTGAGGACAGAACCGGCGAAAACGGCAGCACCGAGAGAGCCGATGATCCGAATGGTCCCACAGAGCTGAGTGCCGCAGATCAGGTACAGGCCATGATCGACGGTTTACCGAATGCAGAAGAAATCACTGAAGATAACGCCGAAGAAGTCAAGGCGCAGCTTGAGGCCATCGACGAGGCGAAGGAGAAGCTCTCCGACGAGGAAATCGATGAGCTGGATATGACCCGGTATGC
The DNA here is from genome assembly GCA_937967235.1 of uncultured Clostridia bacterium. Lineage (GTDB taxonomy): Bacteria > Bacillota > Clostridia > Oscillospirales > Oscillospiraceae > CAG-170. The sequence goes on along the minus strand of CALCJW010000127.1, from coordinate 3,867 downwards.
GGAAGCTGCCGCTGCATTGGGGGCGCTGGCTACGCCAATGCTATTGGCTAATGATTCGCCTGACGAGCAGTTTTCCCTCGCTCCCGGCGGCAGATATTACTTTGACCTATCAGCGATGAATATTCCCGGAACGGCAAACGGCGATCTGCCGGACAGCACCCTGCACTATGTTCCCTTTACCTACGCAGGAACGGTGGACGCCTACAAGCTCACATCAGCAATGGCAACCACCGAGGAGCATGCAGAGCAGAACAAATATGACCACAGCCTGTTTATTGCGGACTACAATGTGACCTTTAATGTAGACTGGAATCAGTTGAACGAAAAACAAATGATTTTCGGCACACCCTATACCAGCTACGGCGTGAACTACACCATGCGGGCGCCGTCGGCAGGGAGTCAGTCTAATAATAATGACAAAGACGATAGTAGTACGCGAGGCATCCCGAAAAGCAACGAATGGGATGCGATTTTAGATAAGGCAAATCAAGACTGGAAGGATAATACATCTGGGTATATCAAAAACTGGTCACTTAAGTATTCCTTTGGACAGGACAACCATGCTGATGCGTCGATCCGTGCGGTTCGCGGGTGCAGTTCGGCCCGCTACTGGCGCAGCTACTATGCTTCGTACTCCCTTCCGTTCGTCGGTTTCCGCCCCGTGCTTGAAATCCTGAACGCTGACACACTGGATTCTGACGGACTGAAGGTCGTTACCCTTGACCTGAACGGCGGCAAGCTGGGCGGCAGCTCCGATGCTATTCACATCATCGTGAAAAACGGCAGCGCATTTACCGTCCCTGCGTCCGACGGCCTGACCCGTCCGGCCGGAAATACAGGCAGCTACTTCATGTGGCTTGGCAGCGACGGCAAGCTCTACGCGCCCGGCGACAGTGTTCCGGCTGATGTGACGACCCTGACGGTACAGTGGACAGCCCCGACCTACGCCGTAACCTTGAATACGGGCGGCGGTACGATCAACAGCGGCAATGTCACCGAATACACCTACGGCGTGGGCGCAACACTCCCGACAGATGTGACGCGCACCGGGTACACCTTCAAGGGCTGGTATGATAACGAAGGCTTGACCGGCAATCCTGTTACGGCAATCGGCGGTGCAGAAACGGGTAATAAAGAGTATTGGGCGAAGTGGGAAGCAAATACCTACACCGTCACGCTGAACACAAACGGCGGCACGATCAACAGCGGCAATGTCACCGGATACACCTACGGCGTGGGTGCAACGCTTCCGACAGCCGACGATATGACCTATACGGGATATACGTTCAAGGGATGGTATGACAACGAAGGCTTGACCGGCTTTCCTGTTACGGCAATCAGCGACACCGAAACGGGCAACAAGGAATATTGGGCGAAGTGGGAAGCAAATGCCTACACCGTCACGCTGAACACGAACGGCGGCACGATCAACAACGGCAATGTCACCGAATACACCTACGGCGTGGGCGCAACACTCCCGACAGATGTGACGCGCACCGGGTACACCTTCAAGGGCTGGTATGACAACGAAAATCTGACCGGCTCTCCTGTTACGGCGATCGGCGGTACAGAAATGGGCAATAAGGAATACTGGGCAAAGTGGGAGATCAATCAGTACACGATCACCTTTGATACTGCCGGAGGCAGTGTTGTTACCCCCATCACGCAGAATTACGGCACGGCCATCACCGCCCCCGCCGATCCCACCAAGAACGGCTACACGTTTGTGGGCTGGAACCCGGAAATCCCCGCCACCATGCCCGCCGAAGACCTGACCGTCACGGCGCAGTGGACGCTCGATCTGTACACCATTTCCTACAACCTGAACAACGGTACAGCGACCGGGAACCCGGATTCCTATACCGTTGAATCGGATGCCATCACCCTCAATACCCCCACACGCCCCGGTTACACCTTCACCGGCTGGAGCGGCACGGGGCTTGACGGCGAGAACAATATGACCGTCACCATCCCCACGGGCAGCACTGGCAACCGAACCTATACGGCACACTGGCGTTATAATGGCAGCGGCCATTCTTACAGCTACTACACCATCAAGGCAACTGCCGGGGCTGGCGGCTCCATTTCTCCCTCCGGCAATGTCAGCGTCCGCGAGGGCCGGGATCAGACCTTCACCATCACCCCGGATAAGGGCTATGCTGTCGCCAACGTCAAGATTGACGGCAAGAGCATCGGCGCGGTGAAGTCCTACACCTTTGAGAATGTCAGCAGAACCCATACCATCGAGGTCATCTTTATGAAAGCCAACGGCAACCCCCAGACCGGCGTGTTTGTGGATGTAGCCACCGGCAGCTATTATGAGGATGCTGTGGATTGGGCAGTGGAGAACGGCATTACCAAGGGAACCGATGATACCCATTTCTCCCCGGACGGCATCTGCACCCGTGCGCAGGCCGTGACCTTCCTGTGGCGCACCGCTGGAAGCCCCGCCTCTAAAACCAGCACCATGCCCTTCACCGACGTTCCTGTGGGCAGCTACTACTACGACGCTGTGCTGTGGGCAGTAGAAAACGGCATCACCAAGGGCACCAGCGACACCACGTTCAGCCCCAACATGACCTGCTCCCGTGCCCAGATCGTCACATTCCTGTGGCGTTCTGAGAAGTCCCCGGCAGCGGGTACAGCCAATCCCTTTGCTGATGTGAAGTCCACCGCCTACTATGCTGATGCGGTATTGTGGGCGGTCAAGGAGAACATCACCAAGGGAACCACCAGCACGACATTCAGCCCCAATGCGGATTGCACCAGAGCGCAGATCGTGACCTTCCTCTGGCGCTGCAAGAAGTGACCGGCTGACATACGGCTAAACATCAAAGCCGCTGGCATGACCCCATAAGCGAACATCGGACAGCGCAGCGGACGGGCATCTCGCCCTGAAGCTGTGCTGTTCTCTTTTCGCTACAAGAAACAAATCAATGACATTTTGAGCTGCGCCGCTATCCCAGCGCGGCAAGGAGACAGCATTATGAAAAGAATCACAAGAATCATTCGTCCGATCATCTGCATGGCCGTCCTTCTCTTTGCCATGACCACGGCAGTCATGGGCTGCTATCAGAAAGGGACGGAGCCTATCGACATTCCCGACAGAACGCCTTCCGGCACATCTGCGTCTCAGCCATCAGCGACTCCCGCGGGCGAAGTTATCCCCTCGGTGGACAGGCAGGCAGAGTTGGCGGAAGCCAGAGCGAAGAATCCCGACACCGTGGCATGGCTGTATATCCCCGGTGCGGAGGTAGACGATCCCGTGATGCAGGCGGAGGACAACGGCTATTACCTGAAGCTGGATGAAAACGGTGAGTATGCCATGTGGGGCTGCTATTATGCCCATTGTGAAAACGAAATCGGCGGCAGGGATAAGCTGGACAAAAACACCACTGTTTTCGGTCACTCCGCCAGCAACTGCGACCCGGACGGTGTGCGGTTCACCAAGCTCTACCGTTATATGGACGCAGACTTTGTAAAGGAGCATCCGTATATCTATCTCTCTGTGGATGGCGAGGACATGATTTTCCAGATCACCGCGCTATTCGTCACGGATATTGGCTTTGACTATATTGCGCCTGATCCCACGGGAGATGATCTGACCAGCTTCTTTGAGACGATTGCGCGGAAAAACTGGCTTGACTTTGATGGCGTGACCTTCTCCGAGGAAGATACCGTTCTGACCCTCTCCACCTGCTGCCGGAAGTATGACAAGGCCAACAGCGGCAATCAGCGGCTGGTGGTCATGGCAAAGCTGCTGCCGGAGGGGGCAACCGCGCAGGAGTTCAGCGTATCCCTTGTGGATAGTCCTGAAATGCCCTAAAAGAAATCAGAATACGACGATAACAGGACACCCATCCTTGC
>CALCJW010000126.1:0-30416 GCA_937967235.1 uncultured Clostridia bacterium | reverse complement strand
CCTTGCGGGGTGCGTCCGTCTGACAGCAGGTCGACAATGGGATCCACATAATTTCAATCCACGCACCCCTTGCGGGGTGCGACAGACATTACCGACGTTGTTAAACCTGAGTCCGTTATTTCAATCCACGCACCCCTTGCGGGGTGCGACAATGCAGGACTTCGTGATTTCTTCAAGCTTCAAAATTTCAATCCACGCACCCCTTGCGGGGTGCGACGCTGAAAGCAGGATCGCTGATCGTCTTAAGTTTATTTCAATCCACGCACCCCTTGCGGGGTGCGACTGTGCCGTCTTCTGGCTTGTCTTATGTCCAACCTATTTCAATCCACGCACCCCTTGCGGGGTGCGACAACAGAGCACCTCCAGCTTTAAAAATACAGAAAAATTTCAATCCACGCACCCCTTGCGGGGTGCGACCGGAGGTTTTGGAGCGCCTGCGTGCCCTCCAACATATTTCAATCCACGCACCCCTTGCGGGGTGCGACTTGGATAAATGTATTTCTTCTCTCTGATTTTATATTTCAATCCACGCACCCCTTGCGGGGTGCGACCTGATTTGACAGATAATAATGTTCGTCGCTCTATATTTCAATCCACGCACCCCTTGCGGGGTGCGACAGCAAAATTACCGAAATATTCACGGCAAATTTGCGCAAAAGCTACAAAATTTCTGCAAAGCCGAACAAAGAGCGGCGTTGCCGCGTGTTGGGCAAAGGGAAGGCGGCTGCTATTTCCGACCTTGCGCGGTGCGAACCTCCCGGGGAAAACCGGAACGCTTCCGGTTCGCATCAGACAATCAGCGCGCCCTCTGGCTCGTAACCGGCCTTGGCACCGAAGTGCTCAACGCGCGTTTCATACTTGTTGCCGAGATAATAAAAGCGCAGGCTGTCTTTTTCTTTGTCCATGATGGACAGCAGCTTGTGCTGGAGCTGCTTACATTGCGCGGCGTCGAGAAGGCACTCAAAAACAGAATTCTGTACCCGCTGGCCATAATTGACGCACTGCTTCGCGATCTGCCGCAGGCGCTTGCGGCCCCCGGAGTCTTCGGTATTTACGTCGTAGGTGATGAGCACCATCATGAGAAAACCCTCACTTCCACAAGAACGGCGGATACGCGTCCAGATCGTCCCGCAGATACCGCGCCAGCAGCAGCGCCTGCACATATGGCACAAGACCCCATGCGAGCTTCTCTTTTAAGTAAGGATGCGTGATCGTCTCGCGTTTGCGCGCCTGCCAGGCCTGCAAGAATTTCTTTCGGCCAGCGTCGGTCAGAAGCACGGCGCCGCTGTCTGTATGCTCAAAATCACCGGCCTGCAGGATGCGGTTGTTGATGAGCGAGAGCACAAAGCGGTCCGCAAGGCAAGGACGGAGCTCTTCCATGAGATCAAGCGCCAGCGAGGTTCTGCCGGGGCGGTCGCGGTGCAGAAAGCCGACGTACGCGTCGAGGCCCACAGCCTCCAGCGCGGCGGAGCAGTCGTTTGCGAGCAGACTGTAGGCAAACGAGAGCAGCGCGTTGACATTGTCCAGCGGCGGCCGCCGGCTTCGCGCCCGGAAGTAAAAGTCCGCCTTGTTCTGCAGAATCATTTTATCAAACACATCAAAATATGCCTTTGCGCCAACGCCCTCGCTGCCGCGCAGAGACTCCATGGAGAGTTCCTCGGCAACGATCGGATAGAGTGCCTTGATTTGGTCGATCGAAGCCTGAAGCCGCTCGATATCGACCCGGAGCGCGTGGTCCCGCTTTGTGCGCTCAATGCTCCAGCGCGCGTTGTGGAGCTTGCCGAAGATCATGTTGCGCGCGATGCGGCAGCTGTGCGCCGGATCGTCCGCCGCGCGGTACTGCATGCGCCGCAGAAGCACGTTCCCGTTTTCCTCGCCGACGCTCCGGGCAAGGAAGCGTCCGGTAGGCGTACAGAAGCTCAAGCTCACGCCGCGTCTGGCGCAGCTTCCCATCAGCGCAGGCGACGCGCCCGCGTAGCTGAACGAGATGATTCCGGAAAGCGTATGCAGCGGAAAGCGCGCGACCTCCTGCTTTTCCCGGTTCACAACGACGTTTTCACCGTCGATCGTCAAATAGGCGTCTTCACTGGTGACGAACAGCGTATTGAGAAGCTTTCTCATGGCGTTTCCTCCATGCTTTCCCGCAGATACTCCTGCACCGAGCCGCTTTTTTGCAGCCGCGGCAGACACAGCTCCTTGAGAGAGCACGCATTGCAGGACTTCGTGGGCCTTACGTGCGGGGTGTGGCCCCGGCGATACAGATTGTGCATCTGCGCCGCGTCCTGCCGCACCTCCTCGCGCAGCTCCTGTGTGAAGCTGACCGGAAAGCGGCGGCGCGTTTCGCCGTAAAAAAGCGCGCCGGACGGGATTTCGCACACGAGCATTTCCTCCAGACACATCGCCTGCGCGCACAGCTGCAAGGCATCGCTTCCGTCCTGCTTGGCAGCGCCGTGCTTATATTCCACGGGGTAGGGAAGCCACGCGCCTTCTTTTCCGGAGAGCGTTACGCCCCGCGTATCATCGCGCCGGAACTCCACCACGTCGCATTGCCCTGTAAGCCCCAGCGTGAGCGACTGCACACGAAGGCCGCGGACGATGAGCAAATCGCCCCGCGACTCGCGCAGATGTTCGTTGTGCGCGCGCTCATGCAGAAGATTTCCCACCACCGTGCGCAGATTTTCCGCCCATTGCTGCTCGATGTGAATGAGTGCCCACTGCCTCCTGCAGAATCGGAAGTGCTGCAGGCCTGAGATCATCAGGCAGTCGTCCGGGCTGTACATTACGATCTCCTTTCGCAGTGCACTCCTTCCGGCAGAGGCTCAGAGACTGTAACCGTATAATCCTGATAGCGCCGCGGAATCTCCACGCCCTCTTTCCGCGCGACATGAACGGCCTCAAAGAGCTTATAGGACGGCGCGCAGCCAAGCTCCGAGTCGTGCCGGAAGATGATGAGCTCGCGCACCGCCATCTTGCCGCGCGCGGCGGAGTGGTCGTTTTCAAACATGTTGAGAATTGCCGTCCAGAGAAGCTCCAGATCATCCGTAGAGAAGCCGGTCGTCTTGCGGGCGAGGTTTGCCGAGACGTAGCCCTCCGCGCGGTACAAACCATAGGGGACGATGTGCTTGCTGCCCATCTCCGTTTTTTTGTTGGCAGCGTCGGCTTCTGTTGTAATGGCGACACGTGTGATCGTAACCTCCTGCGGGACGATGGGGTCGACGGAGCGGGCGAAGCCGAGCTGCACGGGACCGCGGACCTGCCCGCAGTTGAGCGCGCCCTTCACAAACGTCGTCATGACCGCGCCGAAGGTACGGATGTCGTAATAGTGCTCGCACATCCAGCCGCGCAGCTTTTCATCGATACCCGGGTCCTTCTGCTTTGCCTTTTTGAGATCCGGATCGATGCCGAGCGCTTCGATGGCCGCGTTGTCGCTGGTGTTGAGAGGGGTTCCCTCGCGGATATAGATTTGATAGAACGGGTCCGCTTCCTTGACTGTCTGCACGTAGTTTCGGATTTTCCGCTTCAGGCAGACGTCGGTCACGAGGCCGAAGCCCGTCTCCGGGTCAACGCGCGGCATATTGCCCGCATCGGGGTCGCCGTTCGGGTTTCCGTTTTCTACATCGAAGAGAATTACAAAGTCGTACCGGTTCTTAATTGCTGCCATTGCTTTCATCCTCCTTGTCTTTTTTCTCATAGCGTTTCTGTGTCTGGTGATAATAGCCGATTTCAAACGCGCCCTGCTCCGGGAGCGTCATGTGCGCCGGATACGGCTGCGACAGCTTGCCCATGAGGTCGGTGAGCTGCTGGTTATAGAAGATTTTGCTGCCCGGCGCCAGCTTTTGCAGATGCTTCTGCGCCAGCTTTACGAGTGTCGGGAAGACGACGGCGGGTGTTGCGCAGGCGGAGCTGAAATACTTATCCTTGATAGTCGTGTTGATGCCGGGGTTCGCGGCGTCCTGTACAGCCTCCAATACGGCAAACAGCCGCCCGAGCACGTAAGGGCAATAGGTGCTTTGCTCGTTCAGTTCCACGGTCAATACCTCCTTTGGGCAGAGCGGTGATGGATTTCTTGTGTAATAGGCCTTCAGAATCGCGGCCTTGCCGCGCGTGATCTCGTGCTCGGCGCGGATGCGGAGCGTCACGCCGTTCAATAAGGTTGCGGGATAGCGCCCACCGGACAGAACCGCGCGCATCAGATCGCCCGCCAGCTGCGGCGCCGGATCGGCGTATTTTCCGTCGGAGCTGCGTCTTGCCGTTTCCCGCGCCAGGTCCCAGACGCAGAGCCTCGCGCGCGCGTCGAAGGAGGGACGGATGATCTCCAGCGCCTGTTCGTGCGCGCGGATATGCGCCGCGAAGTGCGCAAGGCTGTCTCGCAGGAAGAACCGCACGGAAATGCGCGCGGCGTTTGGCGCAAGCCCCAGAAAATAGACGTGCTGCGTGGGAAGCAGCGTCTGCTCCAGAAATTCACAGGCCTGTCCCTTCGCAAGAAGCGCCAGCGCCCGGCTGACGTCCTCTTCCTGTATGCCGGAGTCTGCCGGAATGCCGAACAGCGCCATCGTTCCGAGGTCCGCGTACGCTGGGCCCGCGTTTTCCGCCCAGCAGACGACGGTCGTGTCGCCGAGCACCTTGCAGTGGTTCCGGTCGGCCAGCAGCGCATTGAGCGCCGTGGTGTAGGCAAAGGCCGCGTATTCGCTGACCGGCGCGTTTTGCGAGTATTCGTGGCCGTAGGACCAATATGCGTTCGCGTTGAAGGAGACCAGCGAGCCGCCCGAGCTCTGCGCGCCGCGCACGCCCTTGATGGCAGGATGCGTTGCTACAATCGGCGCGGTTTTTCCTGTAATCAGACACTGTGCGCTGGGTGCGTCCGGGTTCCCCGCCTGATAGTGCCGCTGCCACGCGGCCTGTAGTTCGGGGTCCTCCGTGACCGGATGGCGGCCGCTTGCGCCGTCGTAGGAAAAGACAAAATTCGCGTTCCCGGTCACATCCTTCCAGCGGCTTTGGAGCAGGGGATGGCTTGCAGCGAGCTCGGGCTTCCAGGTGTCAAAGAAGGCGAGCACGGCCCTTGCCGCCGGCGTGTCCACATCGTCCAGCAGCGCATGGTGGAGCGCCGCGCAGGCCTCAAAGCACTTTTTTGCGCGCTCCGGCTTGCCCTTTTCGTCTGCGCCCAGCATGTAGCTGGCGTTATCGCAGAGAAAGTTTGCAGAAATGCCGGACGAGCGCAGCTTATGCGCGGGGACGCGCATCTGGCAGGGGAGAAGCACCTGCTTTTTTCCGCTGGTTGCCGGCTCCCGGCAGTCGATGACGTCGACCAGCGTGCCCGCATCATCGATCTCCAGCTGGAAGCTCACGCGGAACGTTTCATCCCAGCCGGGGGCGGAGATTTTGCCTTTATGGAGCATTTCCTCGTAATACGCGGTGAGCGCCTGCAAGATCATGTGACCACCTCCACGTTCCGGCAGTCCAGCACGCCGCGCTCTAAATGGGCTCTGAAGAACTGCGCCCGGATATCCTGCGGGTCCGCGTAGTCCAGATCGTAGAGCATCCAGCCGAGCTCCTGCGTCAGATCGATGGCGGGAATCGCGCCGCCCGGCCATTCGCGGAAGCTTGCGGGAAATTCGCGGCAGCCAAAATACGGCGTGTGGTAGCACTGGCCCTTTGCAAGCCTCCGGCGCAGAATATCCTGGAACTTGCCCGCGTTGTCACCGGGGGCGGCCTTGTCTGTCAGGTCAAAATGGCACTCGATTACATAGTGAACATCCCGCAGGACCATCGCCGCGCGCTGCTGGATCTCCTGCGCCGTATAGAGCGCGGGCGCTTTTCCGCCCTTTGCCGCCTGAAGAACCGCAGAGGCCAGAAGCGTGGACTTGACCTCGTTGCGGCGGATGTTCGTAAAGCGGATGGGATTTAACAGATAGATGCGGTCGACAGTGTACCGGAGTCCAGGGTGCCAGTAGATGGCCTCCACCAGCCCGCGCGCGGCAGAGGGCGTGATGACATCATAGCTGACGCGTTCGGTCTTCATTTCCGGACGGGAGAAGCAGGCGTAATCGCCCCAGACCTCAATGAACATCGACATGGGCACCACCTCCTTTCCCAGCAAGCTTTCGGTTCGCGGACAGAAGTACGTTCATACAAATCCCTTCCTCCTATCAGATAAAAATACCAACGCCTGTCTCTAGGTTCATGGCAAGGCCGGTTTTCTCGTCGTAGTTTGACAAATCCATCAGAATTGCCGAGCCGTCCGGCAGCAGCGCCAGCGCTCCCGCGTCATCCAGCGCGCGAAACTGCGGCTCGTAGCACGCGACGCTGAACTGCCCGAGCTTCCGAAGAAGTGTCCGGCTGACTTCGCCCCGTTGCAGGCGCTCACACAGCGGCGCGCCGTCTCCGATGGGCAGGTAGATCGTCCGGGTCGGCGCTTCGATCAGGTGAAAGCGTCCGGCAATCTGCGCAAACGGCAGCATGCAGCCGTCAATGCCATGCTCTGTTGCCTCCAATATTCCCCTCTTATCCAGCGCGTCAGCGCCCTTGAGCCGGAGAAGCTCTTCAAAATACGCATAGATGGCCTCCGGCGAGGACAGATCGGTATGCTTTCTGGCCGCGTACTGCAGCGCGCTAAGATTTTTAAGAAGCATGACCGGCAGATTCTTGCCGTCTAGTGAAAAGCGGTATACGAGGCTCTCATCTGCACGCCGCTTTCCTTCCCGGTTGCAGCGCCCGGCGGTTTGCAGAAGCGAATCGAGTCCGCAGTCTTCTCGATAGGCGACCGGAAAATCCACGTCCACGCCCGCTTCAATCAGAGAGGTGGATACCACGCGGCACGCAAGGCCCATTGCCAGACGCTCGCGAATTTCTGAAATTTGCCGTTTGCGGTCGTGCGCGCAAAGAAGCGTGGTCAGGCAATAACGCCCCTCCTCCGGCAGCGCGTCATAGAGCTCCTGCGCCGTGCTCCGGCGATTGACAACGCAGAGCATCTGCGCATGCCGGCGCAGGTGACCGCACAGCTCGTCCGGCCTGATGCACCCGAGATCGGCCAGCGTCGTCCGGCGCAGCGCGGTGTACAGCGCTTCGGTATGCGGACAAATTTCCCGTATGGCAAGCGCGGGTGAGAGCTCCTTCAGAAGCGGCGCAACCGCAGGCTGCGTTGCCGTACAAAGGACGGCGGTCGTATGATAAAACCGCACCAGCTGCGCGATCGCGGAAAGGCACGGCAGCAGATAATCGTTCGGGATGGTCTGCGCCTCGTCGAAGATCACAACGCTGCCTGCGATGTTATGCAGCTTCCGGCAGCGGCTGGGGCGGTTGGAATAGAGCGACTCAAAAAACTGCACTGCCGTTGTGACGACGACAGGCGCGTCCCAGTTTTCACTCGCCAGAAGCTTCCGGTACTGCGCGCCGGTCATCTCCTCGGGCTCTGCCAGCTGATATTCCGTGCCGGCATAGTGCGCCAGCACGTTTTCTGCTCCGAGAAGGTCTGAAAAGACAGACACGGTCTGGTCGATGATGGAGGTATAGGGGATGACATAGATCACGCGGTCCAGCTTCTGCGCCGCAGCCTGCTCGAGCGCAAAGGCCAGAGAGGAAAACGTCTTTCCGCCGCCAGTCGGTACGGTCAAGGTATAAAGCCCCTGCGGAAGCGTTTGTCCGCCGTCAATGCACGCGCGCAGCACGGAATTGCGCTGTCTGCCGATCGCACTTTCCCGCTTGCATGCAAGATATGTTGCCGCGCGGCTGCGCACTTTGTCCAGCAGTTCCGAAATGGCGGCAGACCCTCCGCGCGGCGCCGGGGCTCCCTCCATAAAATTCTGCGTGTCCTGAAAATCCGCGTCAACCAGACACGAAAACAGCATCCGGGTATAAAACGCGTTTTGTATCCAATCAGAGGTCAGCCACGGGGCAGGCGCAGGACCCGGCAGCGGCGGCAATGCCGATTGGTCAAAGCTTACCGGCCGCTGCATCCGGCCAAAGAGAGAGGCGTCGCTTGGTCCGTCGGCTTTCGGATTGCCCACATCCGGAATTCCGCCATGGTGTCCGGCGATGGCGAGCGCGGCGGGAAGGTTCCGGCGGGAAAAGGCCAGCTTCGCGCCCGCTGTCGAATGATCTACGATCGCGCCGCCATGCAGCCGCGCCTGAAATTCGGGTGTGCATTTTCCAATGTCATGCAGCAGACCCGCAAGCTCCGCATCCGCCTCCGCGCCAAAGCCGGCAGCAAATCGCTTTGCCAGAGCGGCGGTTCCGCGCAAATGCTCTGCAGCGGTCTGCTCTCTGCCATCTTCGGCAATATGCGCAAGATAGTTCATTTGAACCTCCGAAAATTTGTTGGATTCACCAGTATTATACTGTAAATTCCCGGATATTGCAACTGCCATCGCCGCATTCCTCGAAAAAAGTTGTCTTCCACCGCGCGTGGGACGCGCCTTGCTGGATGATCGACGGCAAAAAAACACAGCCACCGGCTTTTGCCGGTGGCTGTGTTTTGCAGTTACGATTCGCGGACGTTGAAGTCCTTGGTGGTGACGAGCTTATGGTTGAAGTAGATTTCAAGCGTGTAGGTTCCGGCCTTCTGCGGCATGCTCGAGAGCGTACCGACGAAGAGATTTTTCTCCCACATCGTGCTCCACTGCCGCTGCGATTCCTCGAAGCTTATAAGCTTGCCCGCCTCGTCGCGGACAACAAGCATGACGGCGATATCTTCCTCCGCGCTTGTGTCGAGCGTCACGAGCGTCTGCAGCGCAAAGGCCATCTGCTCGTTGATGGTGTAATAGTTGTTGCGCGTGGTGGAAATATTCGTACTGTTGACGGTTTCCACATTCGCGGGCTTCAGGAAGAAGCCAAGGTACGTGCCCGCCATGCCGTGGTCGGTGTACTTGTCTGTAACGGCAGGGGAGTGATACGTCGTTTTCGTCTCGCCCTCAAGCTTTTCGCCGCTCTTGAGCGCAACGGTGAACGTGTAATCCGCGTCGGGTACGAGATTGGAAAGAGAAATGCGGACGGGTGCTTCCTCTGTCTCGGGAAGCGTGACGGGCGTATCGATTCCCGCGATCTTTGCCTCGAGCGTCCAGCCGGGCTCCGCCGGGTCGACCTCGCACGTCCAGTCGAGCACGAGCTCTTCGCCGTCGACGTTCGCCGTGAACGAGGAGAGCTTTGTGATGTTCGGCGTGATCGTGGTCGAGACGCTTTGCAGCATCGTGGGCGTGGAGATGATGACCTCATACGTTTCGCCCGGGGTCAGACCCTCAAAGGTGACAGACGGCGTGGAAACGATCTGCGTGTCGGAGTAATCGTCTGCGCCTGTGATCGTGACGGTCCAGCTCTCTGGCGCGTCGCCCTCAATGTTCCACGAGAGGATCGCGGACGAGCTCGAAATTGCAACCGACAGCGGCGGGACGATGCTGACGGTCGGAACCGTCGAGAATGTAGCGGCTGTCTGGCCGATGAGCTTCGTGTTTTCGGGCTCCTGCAGCGTGAAGGTGTATTCTGTGCCGGACTGAAGGCCCGCGATGACAGTGCTGTGGCCGGAGAAGGTCGCCGTCTGCGGCTCTAAGCCCTCTGCCGTATAGCTGACTGTCCAGCTGCCGGGGTCGGGACCGTCTAAGATAATGAGGTTCAGCTCGGCCTGCGTCACGGAGACGGCGGTCGCGGTGAAGCTCAGAATTTCCGTCTGCGCCAGCGTTGTGGCCATAACCGAGTAGTTGCCGGTCAGCTTTTCGCCGTTGGCAGGCTCGATGGTCACAGTGTACTGCGTGCCGGGCACGAGGCCGGAGAACGTGAGGCCGGTCTTTGCCTGGAAGCTCTGGTGGAACTTGTTTCCGTAGGTGTCGGAGCAGACGACCTGGAACGAGCCGTCCTTTTCGGCGGAATCGACCTGCACGGTCAGGTAATCCGTGCCCGCGTCGAGAAGGGTAATGTCGTCAATGTGGATGTTGCTGGGCGCGATGATGAAGAAGTAGACCGCCGCGCCGATGCCCGCGATCAGAAGCAGGCAGCAAAGCGCGATGGGAAGCCAGCGGCTCTTCTTTCTGCGCTTTTTGGGGGGAGAGCCCGAATCGTCCAGCGGCGCGTCGTCCTCCTCGTCCGGCTCCAGAGAGCCTGCGATGCCGTAGCCATCGGGGTCCTTGAGCGCTTCTTTGTGGACGGAGTCGATGAGGTCGTTGAGCATCTGCGTATCCGGCGAGAAGTTTTCCTTAAAATCCTCCGGCATGGCCTCGGTGTCCGCAAACTGGACGGGCTCGACCTCTTCTTCCTGCGTGAGGTCGACCGGCTCGTGCTCGCCCGCGATGGGGGGAACGATGAGCGTATCGTCGAGCTGGTTGCGCTTCATGTACTCGACCAGCGCGTCCTTGAGCTCCTGCGGCGTCTGGTACCGGTCTTCGGGCTTGAAGGCGCAGGCCTTGAGGATGATCTCGGAAATTTCGTAGTCCGCGTACATTGGGACGGGGAGCGCCTCGCCCGTGACCCTGCGGCGGTCGGCAGCCTTTGCAGACGTGTTTTCGTCCTCAAAGGGCGCGTGGTTGCCGTTGAAGATCCGGTAGAGAATGAGGCCCACGGAGTAGATATCCGTCGTCGGCTCGATCGTGCCGAGCAGACTGAACAGCTCCGGCGCGGAGTAGGAGCTGAGCATGCTCTCGGGCATGGTGCAGTATTTGAGATCGTCGATTTTCGCGATGCCGAGGTCGCCGAGCAGGAAATGACCCTGCGCGTTTAAGTAGATGTTGGACGGCTTTACGTCGCGGTGGATAAGCCCCGCGTTCCGAAGATCGATGAGCGCGCTGCAAAGGTCCATGGCTAAGTTTACCGCGCAGAGCTTTGTCATGGCGTTGTCCGCTAAATAGTCGACGAGCGTCTTTCGATGCTCGGCCAGCAGATACATATCGTAGCCCACACCGTCTTCCTTGGGTGCGATCTGATAGCTGCGGAAGCAGTCAAGGTTCGGACTGGCGGAGAGCGCCTCGAGCGTGGTAAGCTCGGACTGATAATCCGAGACGACCTGCTCATAATATTTCTGCGCGTCCTCGGTCGTGGCGGCGGCGCCGGTGAACATCAGCGCGTCGACCTGCTTCTGCGACTCCGGTACGGAGATGTGCTTGAGGATGTAGGTCTGACCGCTCTTGGTGCTTTTGACAATATATACTGCGGCTGCGCCGCGGACACTCAGACACTCGACCACCTCCATATTGGACAGCAGCGGCGAAATGAGTTTGAGTTCGGCCAAATGGTTCGCCTCCTTTTCATACGTCCTATTATTTTAAGCGATATTCGATAAAAATGCAATACAAGATATTGTACATTGGGGTTGGAATTTGTCGAAAGGTGTGGTATGATACGCGATAGGTATCAGAAAATCACAGTATCGTCTGTGACAAGCCCCGCGCGCACGGTGCTTTTTCCTGCGCGCAGCGTAACGGAGGATTTGCATGAAATTAAGAAAATGCGAATTCTGCGGCACGGAGTTTGACGCCGCGCTCGGCCAGTGTCCGCTTTGCGGAAAAGCCGTGCAGCCCGGCGCAGCCGAGCCGCAGCCCGTCATGCCCGCGGCCTATAAGCCGGCAGGCGGACACGGCGGAAAATTCAGCAAAAAGAAGGGCGGCCGCTTTGCGCAGAGCCCGAAAAAACAGAAGGAAGAAGCCCCGCTCGCGGAAAACCCGTACAAAATCCCGAGGTGGATGATGGTCACGATCTGCGTGATTTTGGGACTTGCCGTTTTGATGGGCGCGGCGTTCGCGTTCTATCAGCTCAGCTGGTTCCCGAAATTTTTGAGCCCGTCCGAGCCTGTGAGCATGCAGGAGCAGGAAGCAGAGGTTCAGCCGGAGCAGCCTGCGCAGGAAGAGCCCGCGCCCGCCGCACCCACCGAGCGGCAGTATATGAACGAAGAGGACTATAAGCCCGAAGAGGCGGAGGAGGAGCCGGAAGCGGTCATTGCGTGCGAGGGATTGACGCTCGCGACAAGCTCCATTACCTTTGACGAGCCCGAGCGATTCTACAATATTACGGTGCAGAAGCTTCCTGAGACGTGCAACGAGGATGTGACGTTTTCCTCGAGCGACGAGACGATCGCAACGGTCAACCAGCAGGGGAAGGTCGTTGCGGTAAACGGCGGCACGGCGGTCATCACCGCGACCTGCGGCAGCCAGACGGCAACGTGCCTTGTAACCTGCGACTTTATTGCGGAGGAAGAGCAGACCTCGAGCGAAGAAGAGCTTGCACCCGCGCTCAACTCGACGGATATGACGCTGTTCTATCCCGGCGAGCAGGCGCCGCTGATCGTCAATAATCTTCCCGACGGCGCGCAGGTGACGTTTACGAGCGAAAACGCATCCGTTGCGACAGTATCCTCCAGCGGCACCATCACCGCCGTTGGCAGCGGCACGACGACCGTGCGCGCGGAATTCAGCGGCACGAGGCTTGAATGTATCGTCCGCTGCAAGCTCGACTCCAGCGCGGAATCCGGCGCGGAAGCGGACGCGGAGGGCTGCACGATCAGCCATTCGGACGTGACGATGGCGTTCCTCGGCGAATACTTCAAGATTTCTCTGAAGGACGCGGATGGAAACCGCATCAAGGGCCTCTCGTGGAGCTCCGGCAATACCGGTGTGTGCACAGTCGACGCCGACGGTGTGGTAACCGCGACCGGCAAGGGCACGACGACAGTCTCCACCACCTATGGCGGTAAGAGCTTCGAGTGCATCATCCGCTGCAACCTCAAATAACAGACAAATTCCCGGACGCAGGCGTTTTCCTGCGACCGGGAATTTTTGTTCAGGCCTCTGATTTTTTGCTCCTGCGGAACAGAAGCGTGATGCACCAGAGCCCGGCCAGACCGACCACCGCGTAGACGATGCGGCTGACACTCGCGGTCTGACCGCCGAAAATCCACGCGACCAGGTCGAACCGCGCAAAGCCGACCAGACCCCAGTTGACTGCGCCGACAATGGCCAGAATCAATGCCAAGGTATCCATGTTACTTCCTCCTTTTTATGAACACGTCCATAGTATGCACGAAGCGGCAGGCTCCTATTCTGCAAATCACACAGAAAGTGCAGAAATTGAGATTGCTTTTTTGGCGAAATCCTGTATAATAAATATAGCCTGTAAAATTTTTAGGCGCTATGACAATTTTTGAGTTTCCCGTCCGGATTGTCTCCGCAGGAAACGGTCTTTCCTGACAGGAGGTACGGATATGAACATGGTTTGTCTGGATCTGGAGGGCGTGCTGGTGCCTGAGATCTGGATTGCGCTTTCCGAAGAAAGCGGCATTCCGGAGCTGCGGAGAACCACGCGCGACGAGCCCGATTACGATAAGCTCATGCGCTGGCGGCTCGGCATTCTCAAGGAGCACGGGCTGAAGCTCTCGGATGTGCAGAACGTCATTGCGAAGATCGACCCGCTGCCGGGCGCGAAGGAATTCTTAGACAGTCTGCGCGAGGTGACGCAGGTTGTCATTTTGAGCGATACGTTTGAAGAATTTGCAAAGCCGCTCATGAAAAAGCTCGGCTGGCCGACAATTCTCTGCAATAACCTTGTCATCAGCGAAGACGGTTTTATCAGCGATTTCAAGATGCGCTGCAAGGACACAAAGCTTACGACCGTCCGTGCGTTTCAGTCCATCGGCTACGATACAATCGCGAGCGGCGACAGCTACAATGACCTTGACATGATTCTCGCCGGCAAGGCGGGCTTCCTCTTCCGCTCGACGGAGAAAATCAAGAACGATTACCCGCAGCTTCCGGCGTTTGAAACGTATGACGAGCTTCTTTCGGCCATCCGCGCCGCGCTTTGATTTTGTCGCAACGTCCTTTTGTTTCCGCGAAAAAACTTATGAAAATGAAAGGTGAAAAAATACTATGAACGCATTTTTACCCGCAAACATTCTGCTGCCGAAGACCGACCATATGGAAAAGTGGGCCGTCATCGCCTGCGACCAGTTCACCTCCAACCAGGCGTACTGGGATCGCGTGAGAAAGAACGCCGAGGGCGCTGTCTCCACGATCAACCTCATTCTCCCTGAAGCTGAGCTCGGCACTGAAAAGGAAGCTGCGCACACGGCAGAAATTAACGCCACCATGAAGAAGTACATGGAAGACGGCGTGTTTACCGAGTATCCCAACAGCTTCATCTATGTTGAAAGAACGCTTGAAAACGGCTCCATCCGTGAGGGCTTAGTTGGCATGGTCGACCTTGACACGTATGACTATAACCCCGGCGCAACCTCTGCCATCCGCGCGACCGAGCGCACGGTTCCCGAGCGCATCCCGCCCCGTCAGAGAGTCCGCCGCGACGCTCCCATTGAGCTGCCGCATGTTCTGATGCTCTGCGATGACCACGACAAGAAGCTCATCGAGCCGATCGGCGCGAAGAAGAACAGCCTGAAAAAAGTTTATGACTTCGACCTTATGGAAGGCGGCGGCCACATCACCGGCTGGCTCGTCGAAGGAAAAGACGTTGACGACTTCAACAAGGCGCTCACCGAGTACACCGCGACTGTCGGCGAAAAGTACGTGGGTCTCAAGGGCACCCCGATGGTCTTCGCTGTCGGCGACGGCAACCATTCTCTGGCGACCGCGAAGAGCTGCTACGAAGAGCTCAAGAAGAACAACCCCGGCGTGGACCTTTCGAACCATCCGGCCAGATACGCGCTCGTCGAGCTCGAGAACATCCACGACCCGGCGCAGGCGTTTGAGCCGATTCACCGCGTGATCTTCAAGACCGAGCCCAAGAAGCTGCTTGCGGCTCTGGAAGAGGCATGCGCAGGCACCGAAGGCTTCCCCGTGAAGTGGTACGCAGGCGACGAGTCCGGAACGATCGTTCTCGATAAGAACAAGGGCGAGCTGGCCGTCGGCATCCTCCAGCACTTCCTGGATGAGTACCTCAAGAACAACGCGGGCGAGATCGACTACATCCATGACGACGACGCGCTGATTGGCTTCGCGAAACAGGAAAACGCCATCGGCTTCCTGCTGCCCGCGATGGAGAAGAGCCAGCTGTTCCGCGGCGTCATTGCCGACGGCGTGCTTCCCAGAAAGACCTTCTCCATGGGCCATAGCCGTGAAAAGAGATATTATCTGGAAGGCAGAAAGATCAAGTAATGGTTACGATTTCAGAAGGCGCGTTTGCCAAGGTCAACTTGACGCTGGACGTGCTTGACAAGCGTGAGGACGGCTATCACAACATCAAGTCCGTCATGCAGACCATCTCTCTGCACGACGACGTAACGGTCGACATCGGAACAAACGCGCCGTGGCAGGTGCACTGCTACCGTGAGGTGCTCGATGAGACCGACCGCGAGAACCCGACCACGACGCTTGTGACAGAAGGCTATCCGCAGAACGAGGAAAACCTCGTCTGGAAGGCGGCAAAGGCCTATTATGAGGCGACGAAGCTGCCCGAAGAAGGTCTGGAGATCTTCATCAGCAAGCGCATTCCGATGCAGGCGGGTCTCGGCGGCGGAAGCGCGGACGCAGCGGCGGTTCTGCGCGTGCTCAATAAGCACTATGGGCATCCGCTTTCCATGCCGGCGCTCTGCGAGCTGGGAAGCACCATCGGAAGCGATGTGCCGTTCTGCGTGATGCAGGGGACGGTGCTTGTCGAGGGCGTGGGCAATAAGCTTACAAAGATTTCCAATGCACCGGAGATGTATTTTGCCGTCTGCAAGCCGGAGTTCTCGGTCTCCACGCCGGAGCTTTACCGGAAGCTTGACGAGACGTTCATCGAAAAGCGGCCGGACCATAAGGCGATGATCTCGAATCTTCAAAAGGGCGAGCTTCTCGGCGTGGGCGGCAGCATGTGCAACGTCTTTGAGCCGATCGTCCTCAAGGAGCATTTTGACATCAACTACATCCGCTCGATGATGATCACCTACGGCGCGTATGGCGCGCAGATGACGGGCTCGGGCTCGGCAGTGTTCGGGATTTACGACTCGTTCGAGTACGCGACCGTTGCGTGCACGATGCTGAAAGACAAGTACACGCAGGTTTTCCTGGCCAAAAACGTATAAAATTTGAAACATCCGTCTAAGCTTTGGGTATCTCGAGGCTTAGGCGGTGTTTTTTATGAGGAAACGATACATAACGGCGGCGATTTCTGCTTTGGCGGCTTGCTCCATGTGCCTGTGTGCCATCTCGCAGAACCGGCAGCAGCAGCTCGCGCAAAAGCTCATCCGGCTCCACGTGGTGGCGAACTCGGATACGGCAGAAGATCAGCGTGTGAAGCTTTTGGTGCGGGATGCGGTCCTGCGGGCGACGGCCGACGTATTGGAGGAAGAAACCGACCCGGAAGCGGCGCTTCAAAATGGGCTTCCCGCCATCGAGCAGGCAGCGAATGAAACGCTCAGCAGGCTTGGAAGCGGGGACATGGCGAAGGTCAGCCTCCGGCGGGAGCTTTTTCCGACGCGCGATTACGAGACCTTCCGCCTGCCTGCCGGGGTCTACCGGACGCTGCGGGTGACGATCGGAACAGGCGAGGGGCACAACTGGTGGTGCGTGGTTTTTCCGGCGCTGTGCCTGCCCGCGAACGCGGAGGATTTTGAAGCGGTCTGCGAGGCGGCGGGCTTTACGGAGGGGGAAATTTCTGTTCTGACAGAGGAAACCGGCGAGATTGAAGTGGAGTTCAAAACGCTGGAACTGCTCGGAAAACTCAAAAAAATCCTCTGGGACGCGTAAGCGTCCTTTTTTTTCCCCATCCAACCTGATATAATAGGAAAAAAGAAGACGAATGAAAGGAGGGGCGCGGATGCTGACACTTTTGCTGGGAGAGGACCGGCAGGCAGGACTAGCCGAGCTCATCGGTACCATCTGCGAGCGCGCACAGGCAGGAGAAGCAGGCCAGATCCTCATCGTGCCCGAGCAGTATTCCTTTGAAGCAGAGCGCACGCTGTGCCAGACGGGCGGAGACGGCATTTCCCGCTTTGCGGAGGTCCTGAGCTTTACGAGGCTGGCCAGCCGCGTGTTTTCGATCTATGGAGGCGTGAGCGAGGAATACCTGGACGAGGGCGGCCGGCTTCTTTGCCTGTATCTGGCGGCCGATCGTGTGAAGTCGCAGATCAAATATTACGCATCCGCGCTTCTTCGACCGGAGTTTTTGAAGCAGCTCGGAAAAATGCTCGAGGAGTTCATGACCTACTGCGTCACGCCGCAGCAGCTTTTGCAGGCGGCAGGGCAGATGACCGGCCAGCAGGCGCAGAAGCTCACGGAGCTGGGGCTTTTCTATGAAAGCTATTTAAGCGTCTGCAAGACGGGACGCTCCGACCCTGTGACGCGGATGGCGAGACTGGCGGAAAAGCTCGAGCAGGAGGACTACTGCGCAGGCAGGCGCTTTTATCTGGCGGGCTTTTCGGATTTTACGAGCGTGCAGCTGCGAATTTTAGACGCGATACTCCCACAGGCGAAGGAAACAAGAATTTATCTTTGCACCGACGGCTCAGATTCAGGAAGCTTCGCCTGCGGGACCCAGACGGCGAAGACGCTTTCGCGCATGGCGGCAAGGCGGAATGTCGAGGTTTTGCGCCTGCACGTCAAAGAGAAAACGCAGCGGCCCGAAGCGCTCTCATTCTGGCTCACGCATGTGCTGGAGCCGGGCGGCGCGGCGATGGACGAACAAGCGGAGGCGGTAACACTCTCACAGGCGGATTCTCCCGCGCACGCGTGCGAACTGGCAGCAGGTGTGATTCAAAAGCTTGTGAGAAGCGGCGCAAGATGGCGCGAGATTGCGGTCGCGTATACGGACGAAGGCTATGTCAGGGCCTTGAGACCCATGCTGCAAAGAGCCGGGATCGGCGCGTATTTTGCGGGAACGGTCGATATTCTGCAAAAGCCGCTGCTGCAGGCCGTTTTGTCCGCTATGCAGGCGGCAAGCCGGTTTTCGTATGAGGATGTGATGCAGTACCTCAAGTCCGGCTTCTCGCCGCTTACGGCTGATGCATGCGACCGGCTCGAGCGGTACGCGTATTTCTGGAACATTCGGGGCAGCCAGTGGCTGAGCGATTGGACGCGTCACCCGGACGGCTTCGGACATGAATTTATGGACGAGACACAGCAGACGCTTCTGGAGCTCAATACCTGGCGTGCAGGCGGATTGGAGCCTTTGGAGGCGCTTCACAAGGCGTGGCTCTCCGGAAGGACGGTGTCCGAGCGGCTCCGCGCGTTATCAAGCTTTCTGGAGCAGACGCATTTCCCGGAGACAGCCTGCGAGCAGACGAACGAGCTCTACCGGCAAGGAGCTGCGCAGGCCGCGCAGGAGCAGGAGCAGCTCTATGAGATTTTGCTGACCGCGATGGAGCAGGCGGAACTCGTTCTTGGCGGGCAGGAGATGGAGCTCGAGTTATTTTTGCAGATGTTCCGGATACTCCTTGGCTGCTATCAGGTCGGTTCGATCCCGTCGAATCTTGACGAGGTTCTCGTGGGAAGTCTTGACGCGATGCGCGCGCTGCGCTCGGAGTATCTTCTCGTGCTCGGTGCGGACGAGGGCACGTTCCCAGCGTTTTCTCAGGCGGAGGGCCTTCTTTCCGACAGCGAGAGAAGGAGCCTTTTGAGCCTCGGCGTGACGCTTTCTCCCTGCGCGGAGGAACGGCTGGAGCGGGAACTCGGCTGGACGCAGCTGGCGCTTCAAAGCGCGCGCAAGCGCGTCTGGCTCATCTCCGGGAGCGATCAGCCGTCCTACCTGATGGCAAGAACGAAGACGATTCTGCCGCAATGCGGGACGCTTTCGCAGGGAGACTGCCGCTTTGTGCCGGACAGGCGCGCGCTTGCGGCGGAGGCCATCCGGGAAGGCGAAACGTGGCCGCTGGACCCATTGACGCTGCAAATCAAATACGAGATGGAAAAGCGGTGCGGTTTTTCTGTCTCCGCAATTTCCAGAGAAACGGTGCAGGGGCTCTATGGCGAAAAAGTCGGGCTCTCCGCGTCGAAGCTCGACCAGTTTGCGGGCTGCCGGTATGCGTTTTTCCTGCGCTATGGGTTAAAACTCGAGCCGTGGCGGCAGGCAAGCTTTGACGCGCCCGTGTTTGGAACCTTTGCGCACCATGTGCTCGAGTGTACGGTGCGCGATGTGATGGAGCAAGGCGGGTTTCACGAGGTCCCGCGGGAAACGGTCCTCCGGATCGCGGCGCAGCATATGGATGAGTATGCGAAGAATTTTATGTCGGCCGCGCAGCAGACGGACGAACGGTGCGACTATCTCTTTCGGCGAAACCGCGAGGAGGTGCTGGGCATCGTGGGTAATGTAGCCGACGAGCTGCGTGTGTCGCGCTTCACCCCGTGCGACGAGGAGCTCGCGTTTTCGGATAACGGCAAGCTTCCGCCCGTGATCGTTGAAACGCCCGATGGGCAGGCGGTGCTCTCCGGCTTTGTCGATCGGGTCGATACACTGGACACACCGGACGGCGGCTATTTTCGTGTCATCGACTACAAAACGGGCCACAAGGAATTTGACTACACCGATTTACTGTGCGGGCAAGGACTCCAGATGCTTCTGTACCTCTTTACCATCGAGCGCTCGAAGGGCAGCCACGAGGCAGCCGGACGAAAGCCTGCGGGCGTACTCTACGTGCCGGGGCGTGTGGACGTGGTAAGCTTAGAGCCCGGAGCCGGGGAGGCAGCGCTTACAAAAAAGCGGCAGAAAGACCTTGTGCGGCAGGGGCTTTTGCTGCGAGACGAGACTGTTTTGCAGGCGATGGAGCCGGGGGACAAGCCGGTCTTTTTGCCGTATGAGCAGAACAAAAAGGGCGAGCTCGAGGGAAGTCTTGCGACAAGGGAGCAGCTTGCGCTTCTGGAGCAGTTTGTCGCCGGAAGCCTGCGGGATTTGGCGGGGCAGATCTTCTCCGGCGCGGTCGCGCCCAACCCCATTGTGCGCGGGCCGAAGGTTTCAAGCTGCATGTACTGCGACTATCAGAGCGCGTGCCACAAGGACGCGTGCCGGGTCGCGGCGCGGTTTATGAAGAAGGTCAAGGCAGAGGAATTCTGGCAGACGCTCGAGAGGAGGAAGACAGATGGCTGAGGTGAAGCTGACACGGGCGCAGCAGGCGGTTGTGGAGAACCGGGGCGGCGCGCTGCTCGTCTCCGCGGCGGCGGGCTCGGGCAAGACGAAGGTGCTGGTCGATAGGCTTCTTTCCTACGTCGAAGACCCGATCGATCCGGCAAACATTGATGAGTTTCTGATCATCACCTACACGAAGGCGGCGGCCAGCGAGCTGCGCGGCAAAATCAGCGCCGAAATTTCCAAGCGCCTTGCGGTAAGACCCGACAACCGCCATCTCCAGCGCCAGCTCACGAGAATCCATCTCGCGCAGATCTCAACGGTACACGCCTTCTGCGCGATGCTGCTGCGCCGGTACTGTGCGCTGCGCGATCTGCCGCCGGATTTCCGGGTAGCCGAGCAGACGGAGGCCGACGCCATCCGGTTGGAGGTCTTTCAGAATACGCTCGAGGACTTCTATAAGGACCGCACCAATCAAGCTGATTTTTCCGCCATGGCGGACCAGCTCGGCTTTGGGCGGGACGACCGGCGGCTCATCGATCTTTGCCTTTCCTGCTACGATGAGGTGCGCTGCCGCCGCGATATGGGCGGATGGATGAAACAGGCAGAGGCAGCGTATGCGCGCATTTCTCCGCTCGAGGAAAGCCCATGGGGCGCGTTCTGGATGAAAGAACTCCAGGATACGCTCCGGTTCGCAAGCGAGAGCCTGCAAAAGGCAATGATGCTTTTGCGCCGGGACGAGACGCTGGAAGAAAAATACGGGCCGGTTTTCAAGGAGAATCTTGCGCAGGTGCAGACGCTTGCGCAGGAGACGACATGGGACGGCGTGTTCGCGCACAAAATCCCGGACTTCGGACGGATTCCCGGCGTGCGCGACTGCAAGGAGGAAGCGGCAAAAGCGCGCGCACAGAAGCTCCGCAAGGACGCGCTGGAGGCCATCCGGGACGCGCAGCGGGCATTTTATGCGGAGGCGGAGACAGTCGAAGCGGATTTAAAGAAAACGACACCTGCCATCCGGGGCCTTCTTCAGCTGCTGCGCGCGTTTGACGAA
Organism: uncultured Clostridia bacterium; assembly: GCA_937967235.1. Taxonomy (GTDB): domain Bacteria; phylum Bacillota; class Clostridia; order Oscillospirales; family Oscillospiraceae; genus CAG-170. The sequence continues at coordinate 9,406 of CALCJW010000126.1, read as the reverse complement.
GCGTTTACAAAGGAAAAACGGCGGCGAAAGCTTCTGGACTTTTCCGACCTTGAGCACGAGACGATCGCGCTTTTGTATACAAAGGACGGCAAATTAAGCCGGACGGCGCGCGAAATATCCGAGGAGTACCGCGAGATTCTGGTCGATGAGTACCAGGACTCTAACGAGGTGCAGGAGTGCATCTTTGAGGCCGTGTCCAAAAACGGACAGAACCGGTTCCTGGTCGGCGACGTGAAGCAGTCCATTTACCGCTTCCGGCTGGCAGACCCCGGAATTTTCCTGCAAAAATACGAGAGCTATTGCTCCTATGAAGAAGCGAAGGACGCGGAGCCGCGCAAGATTCTGCTGTCGGATAATTTCCGCTCCAGGCGCGAGGTGCTTGCAGCGGCAAACGATGTGTTTTCGCTCTGCATGCAGGGAGAATCGCTCGAGCTCCGTTATGGCGAGGCGGAAAAGCTCCGCGCGGGGCTTTCCTATCCGCAGACGGATACCCCCAAGGTGGAGCTTCACTGCATCGAACTCGATAAGCCGGACGCGGACGAGCAGAGCCCGGAGAAGCGGGAGGTGGAGGCGCGGTTCGTGGCCTCGCGCATCCGAAAGATGCTGGATGACGGCATGCAGGTCACGGACGCAGGCACGCTTCGCCCTGTCCGGATGGGTGACATTGTCATTCTTCTGCGCTCTTTGAAGGAAAACCCGGCAAGCTATCAGAAAGCGCTGGCCCAGCAGGGGATTGCCAGCCAGTGTGACCGAGGCGAGAGCCTGTTTGACACGACCGAGGCGCAAGTGCTGCTGGCGACGCTTAAAATCATCGACAATCCCCACCGGGATGTAGATTTTGTCGCGGCGCTGGCAAGCCCGGTATTCGGCGTTTCGGCTGAGGAGCTGGCGCGCGCGCGCGTCGGAATCCGAAAAGGAGACTATTATGAGAGCCTTCTGGCGTTGGAGACACGCGGGGAAAAGCTGGACGCGTTCTTATCGTGGCTGGAGGACATGCGCAGCCGTGCAAGGCTCTTGCCGCTCCCGGAGCTCTTTGACCTTGTTTTGCAGACGACCGGTATGGAGGATATCTTTTCCGCGATGGAAAACGGCGCGGTGCGGCGGGCGAATTTGCAGCTTCTGCGCGCGCAGATCGCAAGCTTTTCCGCCGGAGGCAATCAGAGTTTGATGGGCTTTCTTCGGTACATGGACGATCTGGCAGAATCGGGGAACGCGCCTGCGGTCGGGGCGAGAGGCGGAGTGGAAAACGCGGTGCAGATCATGAGCATGCACCAGTCCAAGGGATTGGAATTTCCGGTCGTGTTTCTGGCGGACCTCTCCAAGCGCTTTAATCTGAGCGACGCTTCGATGGGCGTTTTGCTCGATGAGACGCTTTTAGCGGGGGCGAACGTCGTCGATATGAAGTCACGCTCGTATTTTCCGTCGCTGGCGCGGCTCGCGATTGGCGAAAAAATGAGGCGGCAGACAATTGCCGAGGAGCTTCGCGTATTGTACGTGGCGATGACGCGGGCGAAAGAGGTGCTCGTCATGAGCTACTGCGCATCCCGGCTTTCCTCGATACTTAAAAAGTGGAACGAAGCGCTCACACTTCCGCTGCCTCCGAGAACGGCGGCAAGTGTGCTTTGCCTCGGCGATTGGGTGCTTCTGACGGCGCTTTGCCGGACGGAGGCGGGAGAGCTCTTTGCCGAGACGGGGCCGAACGAGGTAAGCGCGGTGCAAAGTGACCCGTGGGTCATTCGCCTGCACCATTCGGCGGATTTGCAGGAGAGGCTTGAAAATACAGTGCGGCAGGAGCTGGGGGAGCCAGAGACCCAGAAGCCCGCGCCGGAGGCGGATTTCACGCCGTATGCGCATCTGGCCGCATCGAAAACGCCTTCGAAACTCACGGCGACGGCGCTCAAGGGAAGGCTTCTCGATCTGGAGGCCGCCGAGCAGACGCCGCAGGAGACGAAAAATCCCGAGCGGTTCCGGCTTCCTGTGTTTGGGCGGAAATCACTTTCCGGCAGGGCGCGCGGCAGCGCCACGCACCTTTTCATGCAGTTTGCAAATTATGAAGCCTGCCGGACGGAGGGCGGCGTAACAGGCGAGCTTGAGAGATTGGCTGCCCAGAAGTTTTTAACGCCGGAGCAGGCCGGAAGCGTGCAGACCGAGCGAATCGTGCGGCTGTTTGCATCACCCTTCGGCGCGCGGATCCTGGAGGCAAAAACGCTCCGGCGCGAGTTCAAGTTCTCCATCCTGACCGATGCGGGAGAATATGTCCGGGGCGCGGAGGGCGAGCAGGTGATGCTGCAAGGTGTGGTCGACTGCTTCTGGCTGGAACCGGACGGCATTGTCCTCGTCGACTTCAAGACCGACAAAACGCCCTATGGGCCGGAGGAGCGCGCCGCGCACTATGCCCCGCAGCTACGCGCCTACGCCAAGGCGCTTTCCCGGATGTACGGCCTGCCGGTCAGAGAGAAAATTCTCTACTTTTTCTCCTGTGACTGCGCATACCGGTTGGAATAAAAATTGTGCGCCCGCAAGAAACTCTTGCGGGCGCGCGTGCGTTTATTTGCAGTTCTTGCTGTTCTGGTTCTGCGCCTGATTGACTTCAAGCGCGGCCCTCTGCAAGGGGTTATGGCTGTTTTCGCTGTTCTGGCTGGATTGCTGGGAACGGTTCTGTTTTTTGCTGTGAGACATGAGATTACCTCCAATAATTGAATTTACGGTAGTATGCCGCCTTTTGCGGCGTGTCATACCTGTCAGGTTTTATCTTTCGGGTCAAAAATCAGCGCGGCGAGGAAGCCGAAGACCATGGCTGCGGTCACGCCGCCTGCCGCCGCCTTGAGCCCGCCCGTGAGCGCGCCGAGAAGCCCGTCCTCCGCGACCGCTTCGTGCACGCCCTTGGATAAATTGTATCCGAAGCCCGTCAGCGGCACGGTTGCGCCCGCGCCTGCGAAGTCGACGAGCTTTTCATACACGCCTGCGCCACCTAAAATGACGCCCAGCACCACGTAGCAGACTAAAATACGTGCGGGGGTCAGCTTCGTTTTATCGATTAAAATCTGGCCGAGCATGCAAATAAGCCCGCCGACCACAAACGCTTTGAGATAGTCCATCCCATCACCTTCTTTCCGAAACGATCGATACGGCATGGCACACGCCGGGAATCGACTCGCCCTGCCACGAGGAAACAGGGGACAAAAGCGCGCCCGTCGCGCAGAACAAAAGCCGCTTTAGCTTGCCCTCCCGCATCCGCCGCAGCAGATGTCCGCACAGAACGCTTGCGCTGCATCCGCAGCCGGAGCCGCCCGCGTGAACGTCCTGCCGCACGGAATCAAAGATCATCACGCCGCAGTCGTCGTAGCGGCCGGTCAGGTCAAAGCCGTCCAGTTTCATCTGCTCGAGCACAATCTGCTTTCCGAGAACGCCGAGGTCGCCTGTGACGATGAGGTCATAGTCCTGCGGCCTGCGGCCAAAGTCTTCAAAATGCTGCCGGATGGTATCGACTGCGGCGGGCGCCATCGCGGCGCCCATGTTGTTGGCGTCCTTGATGCCGAAGTCCTGAATTTTGCCGACAGTCGCGCACTCAACAAACGGGCCTTTGCCGCTGCTTGATACGATGCAGCAGCCGCTTCCGGTAACCGTCCACTGCGCGGTCGGCGTGCGCTGGCCGCCATATCCAAGCGGGAAGCGATACTGCCGCTCGGCAGAGGCAAAGTGGGACGAGGTAATCGCGCCCGCCCGTCTGGCATAGCCCGCGTTTACGAAGCTTGCCGCCAGCAGAAGGGACTCTGCCATCGTCGAGCATGCGCCGTAGAGCCCGAGAAACGGAATCCTCGTGTCCCGGACGGCAAAGCTTGAGCTGATGCACTGGTTGAGAAGATCTCCGGCAAATAAAACGTCCAGATCGTCATAGTTGAGCGATGCTTTCCCGAGCGCCAGCTCGAGCGCGGTCTTTTGAAGCTCGCTCTCGGCTTTTTCCCAGCTGGCTTGATTCAGCTTCGTATCCTGTGTGATCTGGTCAAAATCCTCTCGCAAGGGGCCTTCGCCCTCTTTTTTGCCGACAATGGCGGCGTTTGCCTCAATGGCGGGGAAGTTCGGGAAAACGACGCTCTGCTTTCCCCGGTGCAGTTCCTGCATGGCGCACCCTCCTTTTTGGTTAGTATGGCCGGGATGTTTAAAAATTACGCGTGCAGGCAAAAAAAGAACCGCAGCGGAAAAACCGCTGCGGTCAAGAGGAATGGAAAAATGAAAAAGAAGTCGCACCCATATTGTGTGCGGCTTCCTGTTCTGCTATACGTGATGGAGAATTATTTTTTTGCGGCCAGCGCGCGGGCGAGCCAAACGCTGCCTAAATCGAGCGCGGTAAAGAAGCCGTCCTTCTCGCTCTTCTTTACGATGCGGTCCTTTGCTCTGGCGTTGGGGTCGGTGAGCTGGAGCTCCACGCTGACCTTTGTTGCGATGTCGGTATCCTTGACCTTCTTCGTTTCGAGAATTTGCAGCATAACGATGTGCGAGTCCGCCATCGAGCCGTAGTAGATCATATTGTCCTTGCGCATCAGGGGATGCCCCTTGTATTGCAGGATTGTCTTTTCGTCTGCCATATCGAACCTCCTGTGATCATGTAGCGTTTTGCCGGAATCAAGGCGAAACGCCCGAAACTTCTCGTGCTTTTGGGCAGAAAACATATACTAAAATACAGTATAGCAGATTTTCCTCCGGAAAGCAAATCTTTGTTTTCTCATACCCGGAAAAATGTTTGAGCGCCACGCGGAAGCTGGCATGACAGAAGCTGCTTTTTCATACGCTGAACCGAGGTGATCAAAATGGAAAATGCAGAGCGAGCGCTTTTGACTGTTTTATTGGAAGCGGTCTGTACGCTGGGCCTGATCTCAAAAACGACCTATCTGGGCGCGGCTGATTTGGTACATTCGTCGATAGACTTTCCCAGCTTCTTTCGGTATCCTGTGTGCCCCGCAGGAGGGCTCGATCATGAACATTGTAAAAATCCGCAATGAAATGCGAAACGGGCGGACAATTTTCGATCTGCCGCTGCGCGTGACATTTTACGCGCGCGTTTCCACGGACAGAGACGAACAGCTGAACAGTCTGGAAAATCAGGTACAGTATTACACAGAGCTGATTCAGTCCAAACGAAGCTGGAGCTATGTGCCGGGTTATATCGACGAGGGCATCAGCGGCACCAGCACAAAGAAGCGGGATAGCTTCCTTCGGATGATACAGGACGCCAAAGACGGGCGCTTTGATTTTATCATCACGAAGGAGATATCCCGCTTCTCGCGTTCTACGCTGGACAGCATCCAGTACACGCAGGAACTTCTGGAACACGACGTCGGCGTCCTGTTCCAGAACGACAACATCAATACGCTTGACCCAGACAGCGAATTCCGGCTGGTCGTCATGGCAGGCGTAGCACAGGATGAAGTACGAAAACTCTCAGAGCGTCTGAAATTCGGTTTCCGGCAGGCGATCAAAAATGGTCACGTTCTGGGAAACGACCGGCTCTGGGGCTACGACAAAAGCGGCTGCGTGCTGACGGTCAACGAAACGGAGGCGCAGGTGGTTCGGCGTATCTTTGACTTGTATGCAAACCAGCAGCTTGGCATCCGGCGCATTTCGCAGATTCTGTTCGACGAGGGCTTTACAAGCAGACAGGGGAATGTGTTCAACGTGCTGACTATTCGCCACATTCTCTGCAATCCCAAATACAAGGGCTGGTACTGCGGCAGCAAGAGCCAGACCGTTGACTACCGAAGCAAACGAAAGGTATTTCTCGATGAGAGCGAGTGGGTCATGTATCCGGATCCGTCCGTACCGGCGATCGTCTCAGAAGAACTCTGGGACCGGGCAAACGCCCTCTACAAAACACGAAGCAAACAGATGCAGGCACACGCCAGCGGCGCGGATTTTCACAACCGTTATCCCTACAGCGGCAAAATCATCTGCGAGGAACACGGTACGAGTTATCACCGGCAGCTCTACAAAACGCAGATGGGCAGCCAGGAGGTCTGGCAATGCAGGGTTTACCGCGACCGCGGCCGCGCAGGCTGCTGCTCGCCACAGCTCTGGACATCGGATCTGAACCAGATCATGGCGCGGATTTTTGAGGGGCTTGTACAGGATAAAGAAGCAGTGATCAACGCAGTTATGAAGGTGATCGAGGCTGTACCGAACGAGCGCGACTTCCGACGGGAAAGCGTTCGCGTCGAAGAAGAACTGCAATCGCTGGAACAGAAAAAAGACCGGCTGTTGGACCTGAGTATTTCTGGTGCGATCAATACGGCAGAGTTCAAAAAACGAAACGACGGCTTCAATGACCAGATGCAGCGGCTGGAATTGCAGCTTGCCGAGATGCGGCAGGAGGAAGAAAAGAGCAGGATCACGCAGGCACAGATGCAGGAGATCCGGACGGCGCTGGAGAGAAAGCTGTCGTTTGAAAACGGCGTGGACGCGGCGCTTGTCACAACGATTCTCAATCACATTGTTGTCAAAAAGGGAAGCACGCGCGAACGTGTCGAGCTTGAAATTTTCCTGAAATTCGGTGACCCACAGCGGGTCATTTTTTCGCACCGGAAAACATCCGATTGCTTCAGCCCTTGTTCATGATGTGCGCCACGAGGCGCAGGTTGCGCTCGATGAGGACGTTTCTCGCGTCCAGATCGCCCGCCGCGCTTTTCTCCAGATAGTAGCGTTCTTCTTCCAGCGTCAAAGGTTTTGGAAACGAGCTGCCGGAAGAGAGCCTAAGCGAATAGAGCATACTGCTGAGCATCAGCCACACGCTGGCGCATAGCATATGCATCACCTCCATAGGCTACTGTATTCGCCTCCGGCTCGTCCAAATCCCTGAAAAATCGCACGCGGCAGGCACCGCACAGAAAACTGGCGATACCTGCCGCAGAGGATTTTCGGTTGGAAGGAGGAAAACAGCCTCAAAGCGCTTTGGAGAGCGCCACAGCAAGCGCGAGCGGCAGGAAAAGTTCCGGCCGTCCGCGCCTTCAGATTCATTTTTTCCAGTGCTTCAACCCCGGCACGACGGCCTGCATATGCGCGCGTACCTGCGCCTCCGGCCAGGCCTCGCTCGCCATGTGCGAAGCGCAGAAATCGATCAGCTCATCCATGCTCTTGTACTTGAATTCGCCGTCCGTGTAGCACCATTTGCAGTAGTCCTCGTTGAATGCGCCGTCCGGCTCATGGCTGGTGGTCGCGTCCTCGAGCGGCATGCCGCAGCACTGGCAGATGAGCTGCCGAGGCGCGCCGAGCAGGGTGTTGATCGAGACGTCGTACAATTTAGATAGAAGCTTCAGTGTTTCTGTATTCGGCGTCGTCTCTCCGGTTTCCCAGCGGGAGACGGCCTGCCGGGTCACGAAAACCTGCTCTGCCAGCTGCTCTTGTGAAAGGCCCTTTGTTGTCCTGAGCTGCAATAAAATATCCTTGGTGTTCATACAATCATCTCCTCGGCGTAATTCTAACAGGAACCGGTGCTTTCGGCAAGCAACGCGCAGTTGCGGAGCTCGATAAGCGCACGGTCAAATCTGCGGCGCCTCCGGAAGGCAAATTTTTTCGACCAGCGCGCACCAGTCGTCTGGATACAGGCCCAGCAGCTCCTCGTGCCCAGAAAGAGCATCAGAACAGGATTTTTCCGATCTCCAAATTCATGTGCCGTCATGTTTATTCACCCGAAAAGCTCTTGCAATAGGGCGCGAGGCAGCAGCGCTCACACTGTGGCCGGCGCGCGACGCACACGGCTCTTCCGTGCAGCACCAGCCGGTGACAGAAGTCAGAAGATTCCTCCGGCGGCAAAATCGCGCGCAGCTGCGTCTCCACCTTTGCCGGGTCCTTTCCCTCGGCAAGACCCAGAAGATTTGTGATGCGGATGCAGTGCGTGTCGCAGACGACGGAGCCGGGGACCTTATAAATATCGCCAAGCAAAAGATTTGCCGTCTTGCGGCCGACGCCGGGAAGCGATAAAAGTTCTTCCATCGTGCCTGGCACCTTACCGCCGAACTTTTCGCGCAGCGCCTGACAGGCGAGGACAATATCGCGCGCCTTGTGCTTATAAAACCCGCAGGAGCGGACGTATTCCTCAACCTCCGAGACATCCGCGTCGGCAAATGCATCGAGCGTCGGGAAGCGGGCGAATAGGGCAGGGGTGATTTTGTTGACGCGCTCATCGGTGCACTGCGCGGAAAGGCGCACGGCGATCATCAGCTCGTAGTCTTTTTTGTAGTGCAGCGCACAGAAGGGGTCCGGGTACGCATCTTTCAAGGCGGCGATGATGCCGCGGACGCGCGCTTGCTGTTCCATGGGGATTCCTCCAAAATTCGTTCTTTTCTACAGTATAGCACGTTTTTCGCGCCAGGGAAAGGGAAAATCCTGCGGTTGTAATTTCCGGCAAGGTTTGCTATAATTCAAACAAACGATCAAATTACGAATCAGAAGGAGGCGCTGCCATGTATCAGCCGCTGGCAGACGCGCTTCGGCCGCAAACGTTGGACGAAGTATGCGGTCAGTCGCACATTCTGGGAGAAAACGGCCTTTTGCGCCGGATCATCGACTCCGGAAACATTCCGAATATGATTTTTTATGGCCCATCTGGCACGGGCAAGACGACGGTTGCGAACATTATCGCCAACCGCACGCACCGGAAGCTCTGCAAGCTCAATGCCACGACGGCCTCCTCTGGCGATATCAAGGAGATTTACGCGCAGCTCGATACCTTTTTGGCACCGAACGGGGTGCTTTTGTATCTTGACGAGATTCAGTACTTCAACAAAAAGCAGCAGCAGACGCTTCTCGAATACATCGAAAACGGCAAGATCACGCTTATCGCGTCCACGACGGAAAATCCGTATTTCTACGTCTACAACGCGATTTTATCCCGGTCGACGGTCTTTGAGTTCAAACCCGTTCCATCCGATGAAGCGGAGAAGGCGATCGAGCGTGCGGTGCGCGCGTTAGAAGCGCAGAACGGTGTAATCGCGCAAGTGGAAGACGGTGTGCTTTCCTACATTGCGCAGGCCTGCGGCGGCGACATCCGCAAGGCGATGAACGCGGTGGAGCTGCTGTTTTCTGCGAGCCCCCGAAAAGACGGCGCAGTTACGCTCACGCTCTCGGACGCGAAGCAAATCACCCAGCGCTCTGCCATGCGCTATGACCGGGCAGGCGACGAGCACTACGACGATCTTTCCGCGCTTATGAAGTCCATCCGCGGCTCCGACCCGGATGCGGCGGTCCATTACCTGGCAAGGTTCTTAGAAGCCGGAGATCTGCCCAGCGCCTGCCGGAGGATTCTGTGCTCGGCGTGCGAGGATATTGGACTCGCTTATCCGCAGGCGATTGCGATCGTGAAGCCGGTGTCCAGCGCACCCGTAAAATCATCTGCAATCATCAGCAGGCGAAGCAT
>CALCJW010000125.1:0-2728 GCA_937967235.1 uncultured Clostridia bacterium | reverse complement strand
AGCACAAGCCTTTGAAGATGGGCTATAAACTACTACTTTATAATACAAGGAGGAACGAAAATGGAATTTCAGGTGATCAACCGGAGCCGCAATGCCGTCATCCCGGAGGGGATGTTCAAGCTCTGCGGGATGGAGGACGCAAAGCTCATTTCTATGGTGCAGCTCAATGGCGGCATTTTGCTCATGCCGGAGAGCGTGAGTACATTTGAACTTATCACGCTCATTGATTCGCTGACCGGGCAGGCGTGCGAGTTTTTGGAAGCCCTCGCCGCGGAGTGCGGCGAAGCAGAGGAAGAACAGGCAGGCTTGGCAGCGGCGGACGTTTTGAGCGAGTTTGAGATCGTTCTGCCGGACTGGCTGCGCAAGCACGCAGGAATCGCAAAAGACGCAAAGCTGGAATGCGATCCGGTCGAGGAAGAAGGCAAAATTGCGCTTGGTAAGGCGTCTTACCGGCACGATCTGACGGATGTCCCCTACCCAATTTTGCAGTATTTTCTGGACTTCGGCTACGATCTGTACGCGCTGAATGAGATGTTGGTCGCGGAAAGCCAGGTGCAGGACGATGCCGAATAAGATTCCGCATTACCCATATAGCGCTAAAACTGCACAGGAGCGCGGCGAGATCGAAAAGTGGCGCGAGAGCTTTCGCGAGAATTGTGCGTGTGCGGGCGGGATCGATGTTCTCATCCGGGAAAATTTCGACGGGATGCACCTGCAAGACGGCACGGTGGAAAAGATCGTCGAGCTGTACGGCTACAAGCGCGTGGAGCACGTCCTTGCGAATACGGTACAGGAGCGGCGCGGCGATGGGCGCTTCCGTCCGGACAACCGAGCTTGGGCAAACAGTCATTACATTCCACCCGACGAAATGCATACTTGCTGTTTTGCCGCTCGAAGCCATTCCGCCATTCTGGACGGCTTCATTTCAAACTACAGAAAGCTCGTCATGGATCTCGGAATGTTTGACCAGAAGCAATGTGAACCAGATTCGGGCGAACTGGACTACACCGGCAAGGTGCTTGTCCTCTCACCCAAAACGCTGAAAGAAGAATACTGGTCGCCCCAGAATCAACTCTGGCTGGCGGAAAGCGGCTTTGGGTGCAGCCCGACTGCACGCGGCCGCTCCATTCTTTGCGTCTGCCTTGGCGATGGAGAACAGACGCGCTGGAACCGGAATGATTTTATCGGTGCTCTGAAAGCCGAGTTCCTGCCGGATTGGGCAAAGGAGAGCCTCAAGCAGTATCAGCGACCAGAGCAGACCAAAACACAGGAAATGGAGATGGGAATGTAAAATGGACAGCAAACTGGTGAAATTCATCCGGGAACAGTTTCCACCCGGAACGCGCGTGCGGCTGGATTCTATGAATGATCCTTACGCGCCAGTAGCGCCCGGAATGGAGGGCGAGGTGGACTATGTGGACGATGCGGGGCAGCTACATATGAAATGGGATAACGGCAGAACTTTGGCGATTGTTCCCGGCGAGGACCGATTCACGGTGCTGCCGCCGAAATTGTCGCCGCTGAAGCTCTACGCGCCGCTGACCGCAGATTACTATCTGTCGCGCGACGGCGACGAGGGCATCGGTCTGGACGGTCAGGCGCTGCTGGAATATCAGGATCAGATCGCAGCAGCGCTGCTCAAAAACCGCGCGCCGGAGGAAGCAGAGCGCGGCGTCATGCACTGGTACGGCAAAGTGGACAGTGTCCGTGATAAAGTCCAATCCGCTGTTTTCACAGCGGAGGAGCGCGACGGTCAGCTCTGGGGCGTGGCGGAGTGCCGCGTTGCGGGCAAGCTGACTGCCGAAGAACTGAACACATTGAAAGACTACCTCACGGGTCAGATGTCGGACGGCTGGGGAGAGAGCTTCGAGCAGCAGGAGATTCGTGTGGATCGCCGAAGTGCGCTGTACGTCCACCTTTGGAACTACGGAGATTGGAGCATCCAGACCGAGCAGGAACGATTTGAGCAGGAGCAGACAGGAGGAATGACCCTTGCGCAAAGTATGTGAGGTCTATCTGGTAAGCAGTAGCGCGTCCGACGAACGCGGCGTGGAGCTGACGTTCCCTGTCAGCCAGTATGAGATGATGGACGCATTTGAGCAGATTCGCGCAAAGTCGCCGGGTGATGTCTACTGGCAGGTGGATGAGTTTTACTGCTTTGACTATCTTGCGCCCCATCTGGACGAGAGTATGTCGATCTTCGAGTTCCATTCCCTGACAGAGCAGCTCAGTAAGCTGGATAGCTATCAGGAAACAGCGCTGGAAGGACTCTTGCAGATGCAGGTCAAGAATCATATGCAGGAAAACAGCGGCATCCTTACCGTACCGGAGTTGTTGATGCTGGCTTCCAATGTGGATCGCTGCCATGTGCTTGCAGGTGTGCATTCGGACGACGTACTCGGAAAATTCTATGTAGAAAACGGCTTTCGGGATGACCTGGATGCTCTGCCGGACAGTGTCTATGCCCTTCTGGATTACGCAAAAATCGGCAAACAGATGCGCGAGAGCGAAGCCGGTGTGTTCACTCCGCACGGCTATGTTGTCCGCACGGAGGAATTGGAGCCGCTGCCGGAGCATGAGCCACAGCGGGAAATTTCCTATATGATCCGCCTGACGCTCATGAACCATGAGAACGAACAGAAAACAGCCGTTCTGGATTTGCCCGCAACGAAGCAGCGGATGCAGGAAGTCCAAAAAGAACTCGATGCGCCGGAATGGTTTGACGCGC
>CALCJW010000124.1:0-15245 GCA_937967235.1 uncultured Clostridia bacterium | reverse complement strand
AAGGCCGTCATGAAGCCCGCAGAGGGTACGATTCTGACCGTCTCGCGCCTGACCGCAGACGCTGCCAGAGAGCTCGCCGCGCAGGACGAGAATCTCGAGAGCGTACTGGCAGGCTCCATTGAGACCGCGAAGGTCGCGCTTGAGAATACCGTCAACCAGAACCCGGTCCTCAAAAAGGCCGGCGTGGTGGACGCGGGCGGCATGGGCTTTGTTGTGATCCTGGAGGGCATGTTATCGAGCCTTCAGGGAAACGACATCGCCGCGCAGGATGCATCCGGCGAGACCAAGGAGCAGGCAGACTTCACAGACTTTGCGACCGAGGACATTACCTTTGCCTACGATACCGTTTACATCGTCCGCAAGAAAGACGAAAACGTTTCTCTTGAGCCGCTTCGCGTGTATCTTGACTCCATCGGCGACAGCCTTGTCATCGGCGAGGACGACGAGGCGTTCAAGGTGCATGTCCACACAAACATTCCGTGGGACGCCTTAGCGGAATCCCAGAAATACGGCACGCTGGAGCTTGCCAAGATCGAGAACATGCGCATGCAGCACGACGATCTGGCCGAAGGCCGCAAGGCCCGTTCGACGGACGACTTGGAAGCCATTGAGCAGGAGCTCGAGTCCGGGGAAGCTGCCGCTGCGCAGCCTGCCGCGCCCGAAAAGCCGTTTGGCTTTGTCGCCGTGTGCGCGGGTGTGGGTCTGGCGGGCGTGTTCCGCGATCTGGGGGCCGACGGCATCATCGAAGGCGGACAGACCATGAACCCCTCGACCGAGGATATTTTAAAGGCCATCGAGCAGACCCCCGCCGAGGTCGTGTTCGTCCTTCCCAACAACAAGAACATCATCATGGCCGCGCAGGCCGCAAGTGAGCTTGCTACGCGCGAGGTCGTCGTCGTTCCCACCAAGACCGTCCCGCAGGGCATTACGGCGATGCTGAGCTTCGACGAGACGCAGTCTGCGAGCGAGAACGCAGAGCTCATGACGGAGAGTCTTTCCGGCGTGACCACGATGCAGATTACATACGCCGCGCGCAACTCCGACTTTGAGGGGCGCGATATCCACGAGGGCGAATACCTCGCGCTCTACAACGGCGCGCTTCTCGGAAACAGCCCGGACCTTGATTCCCTTCTCGCCGCGATGGCCGAAAAGGCAGCGGGCGAAGGAAAGGAATTCGTCAACATCTTCTACGGCGCGGATACCACCGCCGAGCAGGCCGCGCACGCGTCCGAAATCTTCACCAAAGCCCTTCCCTCTGCCGAAGTCAATGTCCTCTCCGGCGGCCAGCCCATCTACTACTACCTCATCTCCGCCGAATAACCGAACAAGTACAAAACCGTTGCGCCGTTTTCCGCGCGTTTCCGATTTTTCGTACGTCCCCGGTATTTTCGTACATTTTCCGGTAATGCGTAGGGGCGGACGACTCTGTCCGCCCAAGGGAAGTTACGAATTCGCCGCAGATTTTCGCATTTCGGTTGTGCAATTCGCAGGCGGACAGGGTCGTCCGCCCCTACGGTTCTTTGGACATCCCCTGGGAAGTTTGTAGGGGTCGATGCCCACATCGACCCGGCGGTAAAAACCGTTTTCACGAAAATCCAATGCGAATTCGATGGTGCCCCACGGGGCGATGTGGGCATCGCCCCCTACGCGTTCCTTGGTAAATCAAACAAGCATAAAAATCCCGATGCAGTTCGCTGCATCGGGATTTTCTTTCAAGACCGGGGGATTTCAATCTATGCAAGCCGCCTCTCGACGGGAATTGGCTTTAGTTGCCGAAGCCGGGGATCTGGAAGTATTCGAACGGATTGACATTACCATAGCCATAGCTGTAGCCATTCGATCCGTTGGAATTGCTGCCGGAGCCGGACTGGCCGTTCTGCGATTGCTGCTGGTCCTGCACAGCCTGCTGCGAGGCGACCTCTTCGTCGGTCGGGCGTTCGTCAAGCGTGATCGTCGCGTCTACCTCAGCACCACCGCGGAAGACCTTGATCGTCGCCGTGTCGCCCGAATGGCACTTGTTGAGCGCCGCGACAAGGTCGGTGTACGAGGAAATTTCCGCGCCGTTGAAGCCGATGATGATATCGCCCTGCTGCAGGCCCGCCTTTTCCGCGCAGCCGCCCGCTTCCACGCTCTGGATCATCGGGCCGGTCGGAAGGCCGTAGGTCGCAGCTGTCGTGCCGTCCAAGTCCTTGACCGTCACACCGAGATATGCTCTGCCGGTCACATGGCCGTACTGCTGCAAATCGTAAACCACGCGCAGCGCGTCGTTGATCGGAATGGCAAAGCTGATGCCCTCGATGCTCGCGCCGGAGGAGGTGGAGCCGGAATATTTCGCGCTCGTGATGCCGATGACGTTGCCGTTCATGTCAAACAGCGCGCCGCCGGAGTTGCCGGAGTTGATAGCCACATCCGTCTGGAGCATGTTGATGGGCTTGCCGTCAGTGTTGATCTCGCGGTCAAGCGCGCTCACAACACCAGCTGTCATCGTAAATGTCAGTTCGCCAAGCGGGTTGCCGATGGCGATGACCTCTTCGCCGACCTCAATCTGGTCGGAGTCGCCGATGGTCACAGCCTGAAGGCCGGTTGCGTCGATTTTCAGAAGCGCCACATCGTTCATTTCGTCCGTACCGATGACTTCTGCGTCGTATTCGTCGCCGTTATAGAGCTTGACGGTGACGCTCGTCGCGCCTTCGACAACGTGGTTATTTGTCACGACGTAGCCGTCGCTCGTCAGGATGAAGCCGCTGCCGCTGGCGGAGGCCGATGCGACCTGACCCCAGACGTTGGTGGTGATCTGCGTCGCAATGCCGACCGTGGCGTTTACGTTCATCGCGTAAACCTCTTTCGGCGTCAGGCTCTTGCCGGTATCGTTGCTCGAAAGGCTCTTCGGGAGCGCCGACTTTTCAAGGCTGTAGCTGCTGTTTTCCGTCGCGGTGTCCTGCGAGTCATCCTGCGCGGGCTCGACGGTCTGCGCACTCATCGTTTCCTTCGCCTTGGCGTTTGCCTCTTCGTTTTTGCGGCTGATGTTATTGATGACGGTGGTCAGCGCCGAGCCGCCGATCGAAGCTACCAGCGCAACCGCAACAAGAAGCGCGACCATGCGCCCGCCGACGCCGTTCTTCTTTTTTGGATTTTTGTGTTCGTTCTGATTGTAGTTCGGGTCGTAGGATGTCTGATGGTATCCCTGCGCGCCGCTCGACTCGTCCGAGGGCTCAAAAGAATAGCTCATTCTTTCGTTTTCATGTTCCATCATAATGATCTGCTCCTTTATCCCAAATCGCATTGGTTTGACCTCTGCGGTTTGTTTATCTTTTGTATGCTGTTATCCTACTTTGGAATTATGACCAGATTATGACGATTCAAAAAACGATGTTTAAACATTCTCCGTCCAGATCATGAACATAGCGTCCCCAAACGTTTTCCGGTTTATTCCGCCGCCTGCTTCATGTAAGGATCCAGGAACGGCGTGGGATTCTTTTTGTATGTCGCAAGGCTCACGAGTACGAGCGCAAGCAGGCACGCAATCGCGCCCGGCACCGTCGCGCCGATGCCGAACGGCAGCCCGATGAGCTTCCAGAGAATCGTCACCGAGAAGCCCGCCGCCATGCCGGAAAGAATGCCGGCCTTCGTCGCCTTTTTCCAGTAAAGCGCCGCAAACGCCGGAAGTCCGGCCGCCGCCGCGTAGAAGCTCCAGGCAAACATTAAAATATTATACGCGTTTTTGATATAGAGCGCAATGATCAGCGCCCCCAGCGGCAGCACGACCGCAAATACGCGCGTGAGCATGAGCTCCTTTTTCTCCGAAATGCCGGGCTTGAAGGTCTTGTAGATATCGTGGACGCAGGTCTGCACGGAGACGATCAGATAACTGTCTGCTGTGGACATGATAACAGACAAAATGCCGGCCAATGCTAACCCCGTCAGGCCAACCGGCAGAATTTCAATCGCCAATGCCGGGACGACCGCGTCCGTCGAGCCGTAAGCGATGATCTTTTCCGCCGGAACGAGCTGGTGCGCGACCACACCCATGAACCAGACGAGGGGAATCGTGAGCCCATAGACGAGCGTTCCGAGGAAGAGGCCCTCCTTCGCCGCCTTCTGGCTCTTGGCCGCAAATGCGCGCTGCCACATCTCAGCGCCCGCGAGCGTGAAAACAAAGTATGTAATGATATCGCCCACGATGCTGCCGTCCAGGTACGGTGTCGAGAGCTCGGGTGCTAAATTTTGCAGGAAAGTTCCCAAGCCGCCGAGCTTTGCAAGCGACGACGCGGGGATGAGGATGTAGACGAAGAGGATCAGCATCACGAACTGGAACACGTCCGTGTAGATGACGCCGAAAAGGCCGGACGTCGCCGTATAGATGATGAACACCAGGCACGCGATGATTGCGCCCGCTTCATAGGAAATGCCGATCTCGTTTCCGAGCATGTTGATGATGGTTGCCGTCGCCGTGACCTGAGAGGCGACCGTTCCCATCATCGTAAAGGCGATGAGCGCGCCGAGCATGACCTTGGCGCTTTTTCCGAAGCGCTGCTCAAAAAGGTCGGGAATGGACGTGACATTGAACGTCGTACCGACAGCGGAAATTCTTCCCGCAAAGCCCGAGAAGATAAACATGCCAAGAAGATACGGCAGCGCCGTCATGATGGCCTTGAAGCCACTCGAGTACGCGACGCCCGCGCGCCCCATGAGGCCGCTTCCGCCGATGATCGTCGCGCAGACCGTCGCCATCAGGACAAGCGGCCCGAACGAGCGCCCGCCGAGATAATAGTCGTCCATGTTCCGCACCTTGCGAACGACGACAAGGCCAATGAGCACCATCGCAATGAGGTAAGCCGCGATGATGAGAAGGTCGATGGTGTGAATCTGATTATGTACCATGTAAAATCCCCTTTCTTTGCGTGTCGGATGGTATCGGTAAACACGCGTCTTTCGTTCCGGCGCTGTCCGCCGGATGCTGCGTCAGCCTTCGGAGAGAAACTGCACAACGCGCCTGCGCGCGGCCAGATCTCCCACGAAGATCACAAGGTCTCCGCGCCGCAGGGCTGTATCCGGCCCCGGAGATACGATCTCCTCTCCGCTTCTGCGGATGGCGACGACTGTTGCGCCCGTCGCGCGCCAGAATTTGAGCTCGCCAAGGCTCCTTCCCGCGCCGTCCCAGTCCTCCGGAATGCGGACACAGTAATTGGGAAGGCTCTGCGCCGCCTGCGCGGGGAGGATCATCTCATCTAAAATGCTCCCGCAGAGCTCCTGCAATTCCCGGCCCAGGGCCTGCTGCTGCTCGAGAAGCTGCCGGAGGCGGTGCTTTTTGCCGATGAGGCCGCCGCCGTCTTTAAATCCCGCGAGGCACTGCCGCGCCAGCTCGGCCGACAGCACATATACCCCGCTCTGCTCGCGGACAATGACCACCGCCCGGTCCTGCAAAACCTGCACGGCCTTGCGGATGGTCTCCGGCGAGACGTTATACTCGCTCGATAGCTTCGACCGGCCGGAAAGCTTCTCGCCTTCCATCAGCTCCCCGTCTGCGATGCGCTGGGCAATGGAGCGCGCGATGCGCATATATTGCGGGAGTGCGTCGTTTTCCATGCTAACCCCTCCTATTGTCCGGTTCCGGAAGAACCGGCCCTCCGAACCGCTGCATTCATTCGTATACTGCATATTATATCAACTGACAACTTATTTTTCAAGTTAAGTTTGCAGTTAAGAAACCGTAAAATTTCAAACAGGAATTGCGTTTTCAGATGCAAAAAAGGACTTCCCGTCTCGAGAAGTCCCATTTTTCGCGATATTCGGTTGTTACGCCTCTGCGGCTTCCTCGGGAAGCTCCACCAAAATGGCCTCGTGGTGGACGGCGGGGAGGATTTTCTCCATCAAATCCTTCGTTGCAATCGCCAGCGTCGAGGAGTTGATGACGGGGTGGCAGCCAAATTTCTCATCCTCCAGAACCGGCTTGTCGATCACAAGCTGCACGGCGTTTTCCTTGTCGTTCATAAGTCCCAGCACACTCACGGAGCCCGGCGTGATGTTC
Organism: uncultured Clostridia bacterium; assembly: GCA_937967235.1. Taxonomy (GTDB): domain Bacteria; phylum Bacillota; class Clostridia; order Oscillospirales; family Oscillospiraceae; genus CAG-170. Next base: position 9,217 of record CALCJW010000124.1, on the reverse strand, counting down.
AGCAGCCGCAGCATATCCTCCGGCGAGGCAAACGACAGCCGCGCCACACCGAGCTGCTTCGATAAATCCTTCGTCTTGAAGACCTTCTCGCCTGGCATCATGAGAAGATAAAAGTTCGTCTTCTGCCGGTTGCAGAGAAAGAGGTTCTTGCAGATTTTCTCACCCAGCACCTGCTCGACCGCCTCACAGGCTTCAATGGTGTCCGCAAAGTCGTGGTCGACTCTCGTGTAGGAAACGCCGAGGCCGTCTAATAAATCATAGCATGCGACTTCTTTAGAGAGCCGCCCTTCAACGTCCTCCGGTCGGCCGGTATATAATACGTTTTTCATGCTCTTACCCCACTCGGATATAAAGATTTGATACGGCCACCGCCTGCTGATACGGATTGCAGCAGGCGTTGACCGTCTCGCAGACCCCTGCCGCGTCCAGCACGTAGTAAGACCCGCCCGCGATGTAGCTGGCCTCGCCCGGAAGCGTCCGGGTGTCGATTTCGCCCCGGCTGCAAAGCACCGCGCTCTCGCACAGCCACACGAGCTCCCGCGCCGTCAGATCCGTCTTCGACGCGCTTAGCACGAGTTTGAACGCCGCCGGCAGGTGGATCAGCCCCTTGAAGCTTGTCCACTGCTGTAAAGCCGCCGACAAGAACGCCCGCTGCGTCTCGACTCTTCCCAAGTCCTGCGTCGCGTAGCCCGAGCGGAAGCGCACGACCTGCATGGCCTGCTCGCCATCCAGGTGCTGCTCACCCGCAGAAAGATTAATGCTGAGACCCTGGCTCGGGTCTTCATAGTGCATGTCGACCGGGACGTTAAACGTAACGCCGCCCATCGTGTCGACAAGCTTTTCAAAAACGGACAGATCGACCAGCACGTACCCGTCCGGCCGGAAGCCGATAATTTCCTCGACGCGCAGCAGAAGCTGCTCCATGCCTGCCTCGCCGCCGGAGGCCCAGCCATAAGCCGAGTTGATCTTCGGCACGGAATATTCGCAGTAGATGAGCGTGTCGCGCGGAATGGAGACAAGGCTCATCTTGCCCGTCGCGCGGTTCACGGAAAAGAGCATCATCGTATCCGTCCGATACTCCCCCTCGTCGGTGCCCGCGATCAGAATCGTCGCGCACCCGGCCTTGCGTTCCCCAAGCCCCGTCTCGGCCTCGGGCTGCTTTGCCACAAAGAAGTGCACGCTTCCAAGCGCGATGGCCAGAACCAGGACCAGCGCCAGAACAACTTTCAAAAAACCATGGCCGCGCCGCTTTTTGGGAGGCTTGGCTTCCGTCTGCTGCTCACGCTGCCGGAGATACTCCCGGTGCTCCTCTGTCTCGGGCTCCACGCCCTGCTCATAGAGCCACTTGGCATATTCCTCGTCGGATTTGGGGGGATTTTTGACCTTTTCCGCCGTCTTGCGGCCGCGGCCCTCGAGTCTTCGCATCACGCGTTCCTCCTCCCGGTCGCGCGCAACGCGCTGGCGGTCCCTGGCCTCGCGCTCGGCCTCGCGCACCCGGTCATACTCCGCCCGACGCGCAACCTGATAGGCGCTTTTGGACTGCTCATAGGCCGTCGGCGGGGTGTAAATGCCCTCGTCCGGGAAGCCTGCCGCGTCGTCATAGAACTTTTCAAAGTCGATGTTCACATCGTCCGCCGTCATGGGAGCACTTGGCTCCTGCGGCGTGTCCGGCGCGTCGGATTCGTCCGGGCATTCGTCCTCTTCCGGCTCCTCGCCCAAAAGTCCCTTAACCTCGCTGAGCAAGTCGTCGAGCTCGCGGTCGTGATGTTTCACGTCAAAGTCATCCATGCAGGTTTCTCCTTTCTCAGAAGCAGCCAAGCGCCGCCTTCTGCGAAATTCATACAAAATGACACTTTATTATATCAGATCTTAACCATTTTGTAAACATCTGCTTTTCGGGCGCGTATTTGGTTTGAATTTTCCCAGCAGGTATGGTATCATAGACATACTTTTGAGCCTTGGAGGATCAGATATGGCTGTCGATGTTTCGATTGTTCCCTGCAAAAGCTATGACGCGGAAGAATGCCGAACTGCGCTCACGCAGGCGCTCGCCCCGTTTGGTGGGCTCGACTGGGTCAAAGAGGGCATGCACATTGTCATCAAGGTCAACCTTGTCTCGGCCATGAAGCCTGAGCAGGCGGCCACGACGCACCCAATGCTTCTTTGCGAGCTGACGAAAATGCTGAGAGAACGCGGCGCAAGCGTCCTTCTCGGAGACAGCCCCGGCGGACTCTATACGGCCGCGCACCTGAACCACGTATATGACGTCAGCGGCATGCATGACTGCGAAGCCGTCGGTGCGGAGCTCAATCAGGACTTCTCGCAGAGCGACGCTTCGTTCCCGGAGGCCGTCTGCGCGAAAAAATTCACCTATACCGCCTATCTCGACAGAGCCGACGCGATCATCGACTTCTGCAAGCTCAAGACCCACGGCATGATGGGCATGACGAACGCCGTCAAAAACTACTTTGGTGTCATTCCCGGCACGATGAAGCCGGAATACCACTATAAATACCCGCAGATCTCCGACTTTTCGAACATGCTGATCGACCTCTCGACGTATTTTAAACCCCGCCTCTGCATCTGTGACGCCATCGTCGGCATGGAGGGAAACGGCCCCACGCAGGGCTCGCCTCGCGAAATCGGAGCGATTCTGGCCGCCGAATCTCCCTCGAAGCTCGACCTTCTCGCCGCCAAGCTCATTGGCCTCACGGCAGACGACGTCCCGACCCTGCAAGCCGCGCGCGTGCGCGGTCTCATTCCGGAAACTGCGGAGGAGCTCGAGATCGCGGGCGAGCCCGAGCGCTTCATCGTCCCGGATTTTAAGACCATGCCCGCCCAGTCGAGCGTCTTTTTCCACAAGGCCGGAACCGGCGCCATCGGAAAAGTCGTCGATAAGATCATGTTCCAGGCGCTGACTCCCTGTCCGAAGGTGAAGAAAAACGAATGCATCGGCTGCGGCAAGTGCGCGAACATCTGCCCCGCCAAGGCCATCCGGATGGAAAATAAGCTTCCCACGATCGACCGCAAGACCTGCATCCACTGCTTCTGCTGTCAGGAGTTCTGCCCCAAGGGCGCAATGGGCGTTTCCCGGCCGTTTATCGCCCGGCTTCTCAATCAATAAAACCTCGTAGCGTTTCGCCCCGCAGGGCAAAATAAAGTAGAAATCCATGTTATCCGGCGGCTCCGCCGTCCGGACAGGACAGCCGTTAGCGGTTTTACCGCTTACGGATGCCACGTGCCCCTTGCGGGTAAACATACCTGTCACCTCACACTTGCGCGCAGTCGAGGTGCAGTCCCACTGTCGAAAAAGCGTCAGCTTTTTTGACAGGTTAGATTGCCTTTTCAGGTCTTTTCCTGTATAATGGTGGCGCGTTAAACGCGCAGGTGTGAATACAATACGAAAGGATGAACAACCAATGAGCATTTCCTCTTCCGCTCCCTGGCTCAAATACTACGGCGACACGCCGCAGCATCTCAAATACCCGCAGAAAACCATCTACGAGATGGTAAAGTCCGCCGCCGACAAATACCCCAAGAACTACGCCTACGAGTTCATGGGCAAAAAGACGACGTACGCGGAATTCATGCAGAAGATTGACGCCGCCGCGAAAGCCTACATGGCGCTCGGCATCCAGAAGGGCGACCGCGTGACGATCTGCATGCCGAACTGCCCGCAGGCTGTCGACAGCTTCTACGCGCTCAACCGCATCGGCGCGGTGTCCAACATGATTCACCCCCTGTCCGCAGCGGGCGAGATCAAGTTCTATCTGAACTTCTCAAAGTCCAAAGCGATTTTGACCCTCGACCAGTTCTACGGCAAAATTGCCCCGATCATGCCGGAGCTTGATAACCCCGACACCAAACTCGTCATCGCAAAAGTTGAAGACGAGCTCTTCCCGCATCTGGCGCTTGGCTATGCGCTCACGGCCGGCCGGAAATATCCGCACCCCGAGCGCAAGGGCAATTACATCTGGTGGAAAGATTTCCTCCGCAAGGGCAAGAAGCTGAACGCTTTCCTTCCCAAAAACGCACAGAAGCCCGAAGACGGCGCTTCGATCCTCTACTCGGGCGGCACGACCGGCACGACGAAGGGCATTCTCCTTTCCAATATGAACTTCAACGCTCTGGGTCTTCAGACCATCGCGGCCTCCGGTTTTGCCCCCATCAACGGGCTCAAGATGCTCTCGGTCATGCCCGTGTTCCACGGCTTCGGCCTCGGCATCGGCATCCACACGGCGTTAATTGGCGGCGCGTGCTGCATCCTCGTTCCGAAGTTCAACGTCGCAACGTATGCAGACCTCCTCATCAAAAAGCAGCCCAACATCATCCCCGGCGTTCCGACGCTCTTTGAGGCGCTGCTGCGCGCGGATAAGCTGGAAAATGCGGACCTCAGCTGCCTCAAGGGCGTGTTCTGCGGCGGCGACAGCCTGTCCATTGAGCTCAAAAAGAAGGTCGACGAGTTCCTCAAGGCGCACAACGCGTCCGTGCAGATCCGGCAGGGCTACGGCCTCACCGAGTGCGTCACGGCCAGCTGCCTGACCCCGAAGGACTATAACCGCGTGGGCTCCATCGGCGTTCCCTTCCCCGATACGTATTACAAGATTGTCAAGCCCGGCACGACCGAAGAGTTAGATGCAAACTTCGAGGGCGAAATCTGCATCTCGGGCCCGTCCGTCATGCTGCGCTACGTCGATAATCCCGAAGAAACGGCCAACACGCTCCGCCGCCATGAGGACGGCCGCATCTGGCTCCACACGGGCGATCTCGGCAAGATGGACGAGGACGGCTTCGTCTTCTTCTCGCAGCGCATGAAGCGCATGATCATCACCTCCGGCTACAACGTCTATCCCGGCCAGCTGGAAAATATCATCGACGGCTATGAGAAGGTGCTTCTGTCCTGTGTCATCGGCGTGAAAGACCCCTACAAGGTGCAGAAGGTCAAGGCCTTCGTCGTGCTCCGCCCGGGCTTTGAGGCAAACGACGAGACCAAGAAAGAGCTTCTCGACTACTGCCGCCAGCACATCGCGAAATACGCCATGCCGTATGACATTGAGTTCCGCGATGAGCTTCCCAAGACGCTCGTCGGCAAGGTCGCCTACCGTATTCTCGAAGAGGAAGAGGCCGACCGTCAGGCCACACAGGAGGCTGTGCAGGCCGCGCAGGACGCTTCCGAAAACAAGTAACGCAGCATCCAACAACGTGCGGGCCTTCGGGCTCGCACCTGTTCTATGGGAGGACTCTTCATGGCAAATTCCAAGCCGCGCATCTGGGAGCTGGACGCGCTGCGCGGCGTATGCATCCTGTGCGTGATCGTCGTGCATTTTCTCTTTGACCTGTCGTTTTTCGGTGGGCTCGATCTGACGCTCCCGGCATGGTACGTCTTCCTTCAGGAATACGGCGGGGCGATTTTCGTGGTCCTCTCGGGCGTTTGCGTGACGCTGGGCTCGAAAAGCGTCCGGCGAGGGCTCATCGTCTTCGCGTGCGGGATGCTCATTACTGCCGTGACCTACGGTATGTACCGGCTTGGGATGTCAGGCGCGGACGTCGTGGTGAAATTTGGCGTTCTGCATCTTCTTGGCGTGTGCATGCTCGTCTATCCAGCATTTAAAAAGCTCCCGCCTGCCACGCTCACAGTCCTCGGCCTTGTCATTGCTATTACGGGCTACGCCATCCGGGGCGTAGTCGTCCCGCAGCGCTGGCTCTTCCCGCTGGGGCTCACTTACGAGGGCTTCACATCAAGCGACTACTTCCCTCTCTTCCCGCAGCTGGGCTACTTTTTAATTGGCGCGGCCATCGGCAAAACGGCCTACCGCGAAAAGAAGACGCTTCTTCCCGGTTCGTTTCAAAAAACGCCCGTCGCCCGCTTTTTCTGCTGGTGCGGTCGGCAGTCACTGTTCATTTACCTCTTGCATCAGCCGATCGTCTACGGCCTTCTCGAGTTTGTCCTGCTTCTGCGCGGATAATCCAACATAAAAAGAGCTTCCCGCACCGTACCACAAATACGTGGTGTTCCGTGCGGGAAGCTTTTTTCTGTTTTTCGTAGTTCGTCTATACCGCCCAGTGCTGCGCACCGGTCAAGCAATCCAGAATCAGAGAGCCCACAGTCACTGCATCCTCAATCGTCAGATAGTTCGGCGCGCTCTCATCAACCAGAAGCCTTCCCGACGCGGGGAACTCCTCGTCCGCGAACCAGACCTTGAGCCATACCGGGTACCTTGGCGCAAAATCGAACCTCGCACAAAAGTCCGCGTTGGACGGCAAAAGCTCCGCGCCCAATGTTTCGCACCGCCGCGCCAGCTCTTCCCGCGGCAGTACGCCCAAGTCACGCCTGACGATCAGCTCCGCGTTCCGGTCCAGTCCGCCGCCGCGAACAAGGCCGTCCTTGTATTGGGAAAACGTGATCGTTCTGCCGCTCAGGGGCGTTCCGTCTGCGAGGTCGAGATAATGCAGCAGCGTCAGCGCGTGCCACTTGGAAACAGGCGGCGTGATTTTGCCGTCCGGCCATTGAACCTCGACACACCTTCCAAGCGTCCGCACCCAAAATGCGCCGTTTTCATATCGCACGCCGGCCTTTTCGGAAATTTCTTCCGGCACGTGCCGCAAAAGCCGCGACCGTGCGGCCTCCAGCATAAGTTCAAACTGCCGGTTTTCCATTATTTGCTCTTCTTGCTTTCCGCCAGAACCTTCCAGTAGTCCTCATAGTTTGCCTGCAGCAGCTCGGGCGTGTTGAGCCCATAGGGGCACTTGGACATACACTGCCCGCAGTGCAGGCAGTTTTCGATCTGGTGCATCTTCTGCTGCCACTCTTCGGTCAGCCATTCAGCCGCGGGCGCTCTTCGGACCATAAGGGAAATGCGCGCGCACTGGTTGATCTCAATTCCGGCCGGACACGGCATGCAGTACCCGCAGCCCCGGCAGAACCCGCCGCGCAGCTCCTTGCGGTCCTGCTCAATTCTCTCCCTGCGCTCGTCCGTAAGCTCCGCGCCCTCGCGGATGCACTGGAGGAACTGATCGAGCTCACACTCGCGCTGTACGCCCCAGATGGGAACCACGCCCTCCTGCGTCTGCATCCATGCCGAGGCCGTCAGGCCGTCACGGATGAGGCCGCCAGCCATGCCCTTCATGGCGATGAAGCCCATATGGTTCTCACGGCATTTTTGCACAAGCTCCAGCTCCTGCGCGCCCGCCAGATAGCTGAACGGAAACTGTAGCGTTGCGTAGAGCCCGGAGTCGATCGCCTCGTGCGCAACCAGAAGACGGTGGTTTGAGAGTGAAATGTGGCGGATCTTGCCCTGCTTTTTTGCCTCCAGCGCCGCGTCATACAGCCCGTCCTCTCCGCCGGGTCTTGGACAGAAGGAGGGGTTGTGGAACTGGTAGATATCAATATAATCGGTTTTCAGCGTGCGAAGGCTCATCTCCAGGTCCTTCCACATCTCGTCTGCCGTCCGCGCAGCCGTCTTTGTCGCGAGAACGACCTTGTCGCGCATCCCGGAGAACGCCGCGCCGACCTTCTGCTCACTGTCAGAATACGCGCGCGCCGTGTCGTAAAAATTGATGCCGCCGTCATACGCCTTGTGCAGCAGATACACGGCGTCCTGTTCGCTGATGCGCTGAATGGGCAGGCAGCCAAGGCCGTTTTTCTCAATGACAAGTCCCGTCTTGCCAAGCGTGATCTTGTTCATGGAAGTCTCCTCCTTTATTTATCTAAGCTCAGTATACCAAAAATGCCGGAAAAAGCAAAGTATAATCTCAGGTTTGACTGTGTGCCGCAAAAACTCATAGGGCTGATGCCCGTGTTGACCTTTCCTCCTCGCATAGGGGCGATGCCCACATCGGTTTTCCCTCCCCTCGTAGGGGTCGATGCCTACATCGACCCATTGGGAACTACCGAATTCGCCGAAAATTTTCGTCAAAACGGATGATTCCGCCGGGGCGATGTGGGCATCGCCCCCTACACGAATTTGGAACTATCGCAGCAACGGGAAGAGCACCGGCCTGATGCAGGCCGGTGCTCGTTTCTAAGTGCTTGGGTATCAGCCGAGGAATCGGTGCAGCATAGCCGCGACCTGTGCGCGTGTAGCCTCCGCGGTGGGCAGAAGCTTCCGGTTCGAGCCCTGCATGAGGCCTGCGCCGCAAGCCCACTGCATGGCGGGAACTGCATACCCGGAAATCGTCTGCACATCGTCAAAGCTCAGGATGTTCGTATCCTCGCCGGCGCTCACATCAAGTCCCTTGTATTTCGCGTAACGGTGGAGAATCGCCGCCAGCTGCTCGCGGGTGATGTTGTCGTTGGGACCGAAAGCGTTCTCGGAATAGCCGGTCACAATGCCGTTTGCCGCCGCCCAGCGAACAGCCTCGCTGTACCACGCATTTTCCACAACATCGCGGAAGCGCATCGCAAAATTCACAACCGGCGAGCCCTCGAGCCGCCAGAGAATCGTGACAATCATGGCGCGCGTCGTGGAAACGTTCGGCGCGAAGATGCGGTTTGCCGTGCTGTTCATGAGGCCGGTTTCATAGACGTAGCGCACGTCGTCATAGAACCAGTCGCCGCGTCTCACATCGTCGAAGGGCAAGCGGTCGTCGGTTCCCGTCGTGGGCTTCTTGCCGCTGTCGGTTGTGCCGGAGCCGCCGGTCGGGGAAACGGTCTTTGTCTGCGTGTAGCCGCAAACCTCGCAGGTGCGTTCCTTTTCGCCCTTCTTATGCGCCGTAGGCTTCACCGTCGTCACCCATTTGCCGAAGGTGTGCACCTCTGTCTCCACGGTGACCACGCCGCAGCACGTCCATTCGCGTTCATGCGTCTTCTCGTCCACCGTCCAGCGGTTCTCGCCCGTGTGGTTGGCCGGGTCCTTTTCGCCGTAAGCCTTGCCGCAGAGCTCGCAGACCGCCTTCGCCGTGCAGGTCGCCTCTCCGCCCGTGTGGTTGGAGATCACCTTCTCGCAAATGTCACAGATGTGGTCACGGTTCTCGTCCGCATGATTCGTAATCAGCCTCTCGCAGAAGTCGCACCTGTGGTCGTTGTTCGCATCTACATGGTTCGAGATTGTCTTCTCGCAGTAGTCACAAACGTGGTCCTTGTTCGCATCTACATGGTTCGAGATTGTCTTCTCGCAGTAGTCGCAGACGTGGTCCTTGTTCTCATCTACATGGTTCGAGATCGTCTTCTCGCAGTAGTCGCAGACGTGGTCCTTGTTCTCATCTACATGGTTCGAGA
>CALCJW010000123.1:0-15248 GCA_937967235.1 uncultured Clostridia bacterium | reverse complement strand
GAATCGTCCTGACCGGAGGCCCCGCGGCCGGCAAAACGACGCTCATCAGCCGCATTCTCAAGGAGTTCAAGCAGGACGACGGCTGGAAGGTGATCACGATCCCGGAGACGGCGACAGAGCTCATTTCGGGCTTCGGCATCCGTCCGTTCGGGAACTGTGTGTCGATGCTGGATTTTCAGTATTTTGTCATCGGAGACCAGCTGCATAAGGAACGGCTGGCGCTCAAGGGTGCCGAGATGGTTCCAGAGGAGAACGTCCTCATCATTTACGACCGGGCGCTGTTTGACGACAAGGCATATATCACCGACGAGCAGTTCCGGGACATTCTGGCCTATTTCGGAAAGACCGAGCAGGAGGTGCTTGCGGGGTACGACGCGGTTCTGCACCTCGTGTCCTGCGCGAAGGGCGCGGAATTTGCCTATAATTTTGGAAACGAGGCGCGTTATGAGCCGCTCGAGACGGCGCGGGAAAAAGATGAGCTGACGCTCCGGGCGTGGCGGGCGCACCCGAATCTGCGCGTGATCGATAACTCGATCGATTTTGAAGATAAGCTCCGCCGGGGCATCCGCGCGATTTATGATTGCCTCGGCATGACCGCGCCGCAGGAGGTCTGGCACAAGTATCTGATCGCAATGCCGGATGTGGAGAAGCTGCAAACAGAATTTTCGGCCAGCGCGATCGACATGATGCAGACGTATTTAGTTAAGACGCAGCCGAACGTCGTCCGCCGCATCCGCCAGCAGAAAAACGGGCAGGAATATCTCTATTTCTACACCGAAAAGCGCTACGCGGACAAGGATGCGTGGGAGACGGAAAAGCCGATCACGCAGAAGGAATACGTCCAGTATCTCATGGAGGCCGACACGACGCTGCACGCGGTGCACAAGACGAAGTACCGCTTCTCGGTCGACGGGCAGCGGTTTGAAATCGATGTGTACCCCTTCAGCCAAGAGCGCGCCATCATGCGCGCCGAGCTCCCCGAGGGAAAGAACGCGCCGGAAAGGCTCCAGGAAATCGAAATTCTGCGCGAGGTCACAGGCGAAGCGGCCTATAAAAACAGCAGCCTGGCCAGAGAGCAGAAGCTGTAAACAAAGCGCTTGATGCGTCCGATTTTGCATAATTCCTCCGAATACTGCGTAGGGGGCGATGCCCACATCGCCCCGGCAAATGAAACCGATTTTACGGAAATCTCCGGCGAATTCGTACTTCCCTCGGGTCGATGTGGGCATCGACCCCTACGCGTTTTTTGAAATTTGAACATATTAACATAGAAAATCCCGGATCGTATCGGACGGTCCGGGATTTTGCGGTTTCAGTCAATTTTGATCTGGCACATGCGCATGGCGCTGAGGGCGTTTTCGTGGCTCTGGGGGGTGACACCGGCGCAGCAGGCGCTGTCGACCGAAATGGGAAGCTCAGGGAGGGCACATTTCGTGGAGAGCACATTCGTGATGACGCAGATGTCAGTGCACAGGCCGACGAATTCGGCAGACTGTAAATCCGGCAGGCTTTTGAGGTACCGCACGAGCGCCTCCGAGCCGAATGAGGGCTTGTCGAAGATCATTGCGCCTGCGGTATCGAGCCCGGGGTCGATCTGCCAGCCATCGGTGTTTTCAATGCAGTGGGGTACGGGAAGGTTTTTGCCCTCCTGTGTGTCCAGATAATTTTCGTGGTGCGTGTCGCGGGTGAAGACGATGGTCTTGCCCGCTTTTTTGGCCTGCACGATTTTTTCGGCCACGCGCGGGAGAATGGCCTGCGCCTCTTTTGTGCCGAGCGCGCCGGAAATGAAGTCCTTCTGCATGTCCACAACGACAAGAATGTCCATGATCGATGCCTCCTGTAAGGTTGTTTGAGAAAAGCATAGCACGTTTCGTGAAAAAAACAACCGTTATTTTACTTGACAAGCGGCGGGAGAGTCCGTATACTATGAAAACATAAAATATTTTATATAAAATTTTGAATCTGAATCGGAAAGGAAGTACAGCCATGCTGCATGAGAGCGTGTTGAAGCTGTACCGCAGACTTCGGCTCGATGGCTACCGCAAGCTCTTTGGCGCGGTGCAGGAGCGGGAGGGAAGCCTCAGCGCGATGGAGGCGTTTTCGGCGGATCTTATCAATCTGCTCGGAGAGCCGACGCTCAAGGAGTTTGCCGAGTACAGCGGCGTTTCTCAGCCGAATGCGACCTACAAGGTCAATGCGCTGGTGAGCAAGGGGTATGTGGAAAAAGTCGTATCCGCCCCAGACCGGCGGGAGATCCGGCTGAGAACCGGGAAGAAGTTTGCACAGTATTTTGACGAAGACCGGCCGGTGATCTGCGCGGCGGCGGAGAAGGTGCGCACGCAGTTTTCAGAAGAAGAAATTGACGCGGCGCGGCGGGTGCTGGACGCACTGCTGGAGGACATGCAGGATGGAACCAGTCAAAAAAGCTGACGCCTTTTTGACACGCGAAGGAAGGAACAGAAATTATGATCGATTTATTTGAAAAGTGCTATAAGCCGGGCATTGCGGACGAAGCGAAGGCGCGCGGCATTTATCCGTATTTCCATGCGCTCGAGTCCAAGCAGGACGTGACGGTCATCATGGAGGGCAAGCGGCGGATCATGCTGGGCTCGAACAACTATTTGGGGCTGACGACGAATGAAAATGTCATCCGCGCGGGTGTGGAAGCCTATGAGGCGTTCGGCTCCGGCTGCTCGGGCTCGCGGTTTTTGAACGGAACGCTCAAGCTGCATCTGGAGCTCGAAAAGGAGCTGGCGGCGTTTTTGCGCAAGGATGAGGTTGTGACGTTCTCGACAGGCTTTCAGTCGAACCTCGGCATCATCAGCGCGCTCGTAGGGCTTCGTGACTATGTTATCATGGACAGAGAGAACCACGCGAGCCTATATGACGGATGCAGACTTTCTTACGGCACAATGCTCCGTTACCGGCACTCGGACATGCAGGATCTGGAAAAGAAACTGCAAAAAGTACCGGAGGGCGCGGGATGCCTCATCGTAACGGACGGCGTATTCTCCATGGGCGGAGACATTGCGAACCTGCCGGAAATCTGCCGGCTTGCCAAGCAGTATGGCGCGCGCGTGATGGTCGACGATGCGCATGGCCTTGGCGTTATCGGCGAGGGCGGACGCGGAACGGCGAGCTACTATGGCCTGGAAGACCAAGTGGATGTGTATATGGGCACGTTCTCCAAATCGCTTGCAAGTCTTGGCGGCTATATGGCGGCGTCCAGCCGCGTGGCAGACTACGTGCGGCACAATTCGCGGCCCTTCATCTTCTCTGCGTCCATCCCGCCCGCAAACTGCGCGGCAGCCTTGACGGCGCTGCGGGAGCTGGAGCAGCATCCGGAGCTGGTTGCAACATTGCAGGAGAACGCGCTGTATTTAAGACGCCGGCTGGAGGAGAACGAAATTAAAATGCGCCCGTCGAACGGCGATATTGTGCCGATCATTCCGATCTACACGTACGAGCCCATCGAGACGCTCACGATCGCGAAGGAGCTCTATGACGCGGGCGTGTATGTCAATTCGTCGCTTCCGCCCGCGGCTGCGCCGCATGAGTGCTTGCTGCGCACGAGCCTGATGGCGACGCACACGCACGCGCTCATCGATGAGGCGGTCGGAATCATGAAGGATGTACTCAGGAGGCATGATTTATAATGGAAAAAATCTGCGTCATCACGGGGGGAACCTCGGGCATCGGAAAATGCACGGCGGAGGCGATGGTGAAAAAGGGCTACACGGTCTATGAGCTCAGCCGCCGCGAGGCCGGGAACCCCGGCATGTACCACATTCCGACGGATGTGACAGATCCGGAAGCCTGCCAGCGGGCAATCGACGCGGTTTATTCGCAGGCGGGGAGAATCGACGTGATGATCAACAATGCCGGCTTCGGCATTTCGGGCGCAATTGAATTTACACCCATCGAACAGGCGAAGCGTCAGCTGGACGTGAACTTTTTCGGCATGGTGAACATGAACCATGCGGTCATTCCTGTCATGCGCAGGCAGGGGTTTGGGCGAATCGTGAATCTAAGCTCGGTCGCAGGCGCAATTGCGATCCCGTTTCAGGCGTTTTACTCGGCGAGCAAGGCGGCCATCAACTCGTACACGATGGCGCTGGCAAATGAGGTAAAGCCCTTTGGCGTGGAGGTCTGCTGCGTCCAGCCGGGAGATATCCAGACGGGGTTCACCGCGGCAAGGCAGAAGATCGTCATCGGCGACGATATCTATAACGGCCGGATCTCACGCTCGGTCGCGGGCATGGAAAAAGACGAGACAACCGGTATGAAGCCGGAACAGGCGGGCGCGTTCGTCTGCCATGTGGCAACGAAAAAGGGCGTAAGGCCTGTCAACACGATCGGGCTTTCGTATAAATTTTTCTGCGTTTTGCAGAAGCTTCTGCCGGCGAAGACGCTCAACTGGCTCGTCGGCGTGGTCTACGCGAGATAAGGAACAAACGGGACGGAGCAATCCGCCCCGTTTTTTTGCGGGCTTTGCCGGGAATAAAGGCACGGCGGCGGGGGAAGACTGATGATGGCGGAGCGAGCAGAGATGCTCTTGTAATTTTGAACAAAAAACGTTTCCAATTTACATCAAAATGCTGAATTATCAGAAAACGCAAAATTATCTCTTCCCAAAGACAAAAAATGTAGTATAATATGGGCAATGGAAATGGAAACGTTTCCAACATGATAGCAATCATGAAAATTAACAGGAGGAATTTATAATGAAAAAGCTCATCGCATTGTTCCTGGCGCTGGTTCTGGCGCTTGGTCTGATGGCTTGCGCATCGTCCGCCAACACCGAGACGACCACGCAGCCGGCCGAGACGACCGCTCCCGCCGAGGAAACCAAGACCGAAGAAGCGGCTCCCGCCGAGGAAGCCACCGAAGAGGCTGCTCCCGCAGCTGCAGGTTCCGTCTACTGGCTGAACTTCAAGCCGGAGTCTGACGAAACGCTCCAGAAGGTCGCTGCCATGTACACCGAGAAGACCGGTGTTCCCGTCACGGTCGTGACTGCCGCTTCCGGCACGTACAACGAGACCCTGACCGCTGAGATGGACAAGAGCAAGATGCCGACGCTGTTCGTCGTCGGCAACCAGGCTGCTATCTCCACCTGGGGCGACTACTGCTACGATCTGACCGGCACGCCCATCGCCAACGAGCTGACAACCGACGCTTACAACCTCTATGACGAGGACGGCAAGCTCTGCTCCATCGGCTACTGCTACGAGTGCTACGGCATCATCGTCAACAAGAAGCTTCTCTCCGAGGCCGGCTATGACATCGCCGACATCAAGAACTTCGAGGCTCTGAAGACCGCTGCCGAGGACATCCACGCCCGCGCTGCCGAGCTTGGCTTCGACGCATTTACCTCTTCTTCCATGAGCTCGGACTCCAGCTGGCGCTTCACCGGCCACCTGGCAAACCTCGAGTACTACTATGAGTCCGTGGACGATCCCGCTGCTTGGGAATCTTGCCCGGCTACCATCACCGGCAAGTATATGCAGAACTACAAGAACCTGTGGGATCTGTACATCAACAACTCTGCAACGAATCCTGCCGATCTGGCTGCCGGCGGCTTTGACGCACAGGCTGAGTTCGCAGAGGGCAAGGCTGTGTTCTATTCGCAGGGCAACTGGGAATGGTCCGCGCTCCAGGAGAAGGGCATGAACGCTGACGATCTGACCATGATCCCGTACTACTGCGGTGTGGACGGCGAAGAAAAGGCCGGCCTCAACTGCGGCACCGAGAACTGCTGGGCTGTCAACGCAGAAGCTTCCGAGGAAGACATCCAGGCGACCCTCGACTTCATGTACTGGATGGTCACCGACGCTGACGCTTCCCGCCTTCTCGTCGACTCCTTCGGTGTTATGCCTTACAAGCAGGCTGCCGAGTCCACCAACCCGTTCCTGAAGATCGCGAACGAGTACTCCGCCGAAGGCAACTATGTCATGCCTTGGGTCACCAACTTCCAGCCGAACGTTGACGCTTACCGCGAAGCGCTCGTCGCCGCGATGAACCAGTATGACGCCGACCAGACCGACGCCAACTGGGAGCTCGTGAAGACCGCGTTCGTCGACGGTTGGGCTGTTCAGTATCAGGCTGCGAACGGTTAACGATTGACGAGTCTTTTGCCGATCGCACAGAAGTGTGCATAACGGAATGAACTTTGGACGGGGCGAGCATGCCGCTCGCCCCGTTTTCCAAAACAGGGAGCTTTCTCCCGATACCATGCCGGGCTCTGCATGAGGCGTCCGGCGTGCGATGAAATCACGCGGGAGGCTGCAATTCCACGAAACGGATGCGGTGCTTTCGATAAAAAGATGAGGAGTGAGGATGTTGAAGCGTAGAAGAGATCCCGCAGCGGTCAACAGCCGCCTGATTCGAAGACCGATTCAGCGGATGTTCTGGCTGTTTTTGCTTCCGATGACGGGAGCGTTCTGCATCGGGTTCGTGTATCCGTTTTTGAAGGGCCTGTTTTTGTCCTTCTGCAAGTTCAAGACGACGAGTAAGTGGACGTGGGTGGGACTTGCAAACTATGGAAAGGCCTTTGCCGACGAGAGCTTCCGGTACTCGTTCGGCTACACGGCGATCTTCGCCATTGTGTCGCTGATCATCATCAACGTCCTCGCCTTCGCGGTAGCCTACGCGCTGACGCAGGGCATCAAGGGAACGAACGTGTTCCGGACCGTCTTCTTCATGCCGAACCTCATTGGCGGCATCGTGCTGGGCTACATCTGGAGTATGATCTTTGACGGCGTTCTGAGCCATTACGGAATGTCGATCCTGCTCAACACAAAGTTCGGCTTCTGGGGGCTCATCATCCTCATGTGCTGGCAGCAGATCGGCTACATGATGATCATTTATATCGCGGGCCTGCAGGCCGTGCCGGAGGATATGCTGGAGGCGGCAAAGATCGACGGCGCGAACAAGTGGCAGACGCTCTGGAAGGTCACAATTCCGAATGTGATGCCGTCCATCACGATCTGCATGTTCCTGACCTTAACGAACGGCTTCAAGCTCTTCGACCAGAACCTTGCGCTCACGGGCGGCCAGCCGTATATCATCAATCCCGACGGCACGACGGTCCACACGACGGAGATGCTGGCGCTCAACATTTACAACACCTTCTACGGCCAGAACGCAAACGCGCGCGGCACGGCGCAGGCCAAGGCGGTTCTGTTCTTCATTTTGGTTGCGGCCATCGGTCTCATCCAGCTGAGCGCAACACGGAAAAAGGAGGTCCAGCAGTGATGAAAAACAGCGCGTTATCCAAGGAAAAGCAGGCCAAGCGGGCGCTGACGATCTTCTTCTCGGTGCTCTGCATGTTCTACGTGATGCCGGTTTTGCTGGTGCTGCTCAACTCCTTCAAGGTCAATACGTTTGTCAAGACCGATACCTTCGGCTGGCCGCACGGCGAGAGCTTCGCGGGCTGGAGCAATTTTGTAAAGGGCATGACGTTCGGCAACTATCCGTTCTGGAAGTCGGCGCTTTACAGCGTGATCATTACGGTTCTGTCGACGGCGCTGATTCTGCTGTTTACGTCGATGGCGGCGTGGTATATTTCGCGCGTGAACTCCGTTCTTTGCCGCGTGATCTACTATCTTTGCGTGTTCTCAATGGTCGTGCCGTTCCAGATGGTCATGTTTACGCTGTCGAAAACGGCCGATACGCTGAAATTAAATACGCCGTGGACGATCCCGGTCATTTATCTGGGCTTTGGCGCGGGACTGGCGGTTTTCATGTTCACGGGCTTCGTGAAGGCGATTCCGCTGGACATTGAAGAGGCGGCGGCGATTGACGGGTGCGGCCCGTTGCGGACGTATTTTTCGGTTGTGCTTCCGATGCTGAAGCCTACGATGATCTCGGTCGGCATTCTGGAGATCATGTGGATCTGGAACGACTATCTGCTTCCGTATCTGGTGCTCGACCGGACGAATTACCTCACGATTCCGATCCACATCCAGTACCTCAAGGGAAGCTACGGCACGGTCGACCTCGGCGCGACGATGGCGCTCATTCTGCTGTCGATCATCCCGGTCATTGTGTTCTATCTGACGTGCCAGAAGCACATCATCAAGGGCGTGGCCGCGGGCGCAGTCAAAGGATAAGGCAGAAAAACGGAAGGGGAGTGACCCGGTTGACGATCAAGGACTTAGCCAAGCTCAGCGGGTACTCGCTGGGAACCGTATCGCGTGTGCTCAACAATCAGCCGAACGTCTCCGAGCAGGCGCGGAAAACCATTCTGGCGCTTGTCGAGGCGCACGGCTTTGAGCGAAACGCGAGCGCGCAGCTACTCAAACAGCAGCGGACAAAGAGCGTTCTCATCGTCGTCAAGGGCACATCCAACGAGATGTTCGCGGCGATGGTGGAAAAGCTCCAGTCGCTGTTTGCGGACACCGACCACCCCGTCATCGCCGACTTCATCGATGAAGACGACAACGAGGTCCGGCGGGCGGCGCAGTTGTGCCGGGAGAGAAAGCCGAGCGGCGTTCTGTTTCTCGGCGGCAACAACGAAAATTTCCGGGGCGATTTCGGCAGAATCGACGTGCCGAGTGTGGTTGTGACAAATGACGCGCATGAGCTGGGGTTTTTGAACCTTTCGAGCGTCTCGACCGACGACTGCAAGGGCGCGGCCTGCGCGGTGGAGCATCTGCTTGCCTGCGGACACCGGGACATCATCGTCCTCGGCGGCGACCGCGCGATTTCCGACACCAGCGCCAAGCGCTATGAGGGCTGTGTCGAAGCGTTCCGGAAAAACGGCTTGACATTTGACGATGAAACGATGTATTATACCGGCCGGTATTCGTATGAATTCGGCTACAACGGCATGAAGCAGGCGCTGCGCGAGCGGAAGAAGCTCACGGCGGTGTTCGCGATGGCGGACGTGATCGCAATCGGTGCGATTCGCGCGCTGTTTGACGAGGGACTTCGCGTGCCGGAGGACATTTCTGTCGCGGGCTACGATGGACTGCGCATCGGGGGCTACTTTGTTCCGAAGCTGACGACCATCGCGCAGTCGGTGGACTTACTGGCGGAGTGCTCGTTTGATCTGCTGCTTTCTTGCATGCAGGGCGCGCAGGCGCAGCACCTGACGGTGCCGTTTCGCTTACTGACGAGGCAGAGTGTCCGGCAAATCACAGAAATAGAGGGATGATTATGGAACGAAGCAGCGGAATCCTGCTGCATATCACGTCCTTGCCGTCGAAATACGGCATTGGAAACCTCGGCAAAGAGGCTTACGCGTTTGTGGACTTTCTCAAACAGGCGGGGCAGAAATACTGGCAGATCCTGCCGCTTTGCCCGCCGGGGTACGGAGATTCGCCGTATCAGGGCTTCTCGACGTTTGCGGGCAATCCGTATCTGATTGACCCGGAGCAGCTGGTCGAGCGCGGCTGGCTGCGGCAGGAGGTTTTGGACAGCGTAGAGTGGTCGCAGCAGGACGATCAGGTCGATTTCCGGAAGATGTATGACGAGCGGCTTCACATGCTGCAGGCGGCGTTCCACGGCTTCCGGGAGGATGTGCCCGCCGACTTTGCCGCATTCACAGAGCAGGAGGCGAGCTGGCTTCCGGAATACGCGCTGTTTATGGCGATCAAGGCGCACTTTGACGACCGTCCGTGGCTCGAGTGGCCGGCGGATATCCGGCTGCATCAGCCGCAGGCACTGGCGCACTACCGGGAGCTGCTCTCGCTCGATGTACAGTTCCACTGCTTTTTGCAGTATGTGTTCCACGAGCAGTGGCAGAAGCTGCGTGCTTACGCGCACGAAAACGGCGTGAAGATCATCGGCGACGTGCCGATCTATGTGCCGCTCGATTCGGCGGACGTGTGGGCGCACCCGGAGAATTTCCAGCTGGGAAGAACGAGACGGCCCAAATGCGTGGCCGGCTGTCCGCCCGACGGGTTCAGCAAAAACGGGCAGTACTGGGGCAATCCCATTTACGATTGGGAGCGCATGGAGCAAAGCGGTTTTTCGTGGTGGCTCCAGCGAATCGGCGCGGCGGGACGGAGCTACGATGTGGTGCGCATCGACCATTTCCGCGGCATCGAGAGCTATTGGAGCATTCCCGCCGTCAATAAGACCGCGCGTAAGGGACACTGGGTCAAGGGTCCGGGCATGAAGCTCGTCGGCGCGATCCAAAGCGCATACCCCGACATTGCGTTTATCGCGGAGGATCTGGGGTTCCTCACGCCGGAGGTTTTGGAGCTGGTGGAGGACTCCGGCTGGCCGGGGATGAAGGTGCTGGAGTTTGCGTTCGACCCGCGCGAGCCGAGCAATTATCTGCCGCATAAATACGGCGAGAACTGCATCTGCTACACGGGGACGCACGACAACGAGACGCTCCGGCAGTGGTGCGCGGGAATCTCACCGGAATCCGACGCTTACGCGAGAGACTATCTTGGAATTTCCAAGGCGGACGATCTGGCGAAGGCCATTATTGAGGCGGGCGCCGGCTCGAAGGCGAAGCTCTTTGTCGCGCAGATGCAGGACTATCTCGGCCTCGGCGGAGAAGCCCGCATGAACGAGCCCGGCACGCTCAAGCCGGAAAACTGGCGCTGGCGGATGCTCCCGGGACAGGCGAGCGAAGAGCTGGCACAGGAAATTTACCGTTTGACACGGGATACAAAACGCGTATAATACGTAACATAAATCGCAGCCCGCGCCGTCTGCGAGACGGCGCGGGCTGATTGTTTTGAATCTGGACCGAAGGGTCAAAGTTTGGAGAGTGTGTATGAATAACGAAGTAGAACGAATTGTACAGCAGACCGAAGCGCTTCTGCGCCTGCGCCATGAGGAAACGTTACAGGAGACCACGCCGCAGCGGCTGCATGAATGCCTGGGCGAGGTCGTGATGATGCAGATCAACGACAGCTGGGTCAAGACGAAGAAGCGTCAGACCGCAGGCCGCCGCGCGTTTTATTTTTCGGCGGAGTATCTGGTGGGAAGACTTGTCTACAGCAACCTCTTTAACCTCGGCATTCTGGACGAGGTCAAAAAGGCGTTTCAGGAAAAGGGTGTGGACCTTGCGTGCCTCGAGGAGATCGAGGACGCGGCGCTGGGCAACGGCGGCCTTGGAAGGCTCGCGGCATGCTTTTTGGACAGTGCGGCGACCTGCGACGTGCCTCTGACGGGCTACGGCCTTCGCTACCGGTTCGGTCTTTTCAAGCAGAGCTTTGAAAACGGCAGCCAGCGCGAGAACGCCGACGACTGGACGAAGTTCGGAGACCCCTGGAGCCACCGGCGCGACAAGCTGGCCGTAAAGGTCGACTTTGCGAACCAGTCGGTCATCGCGGTTCCGTATGATATGCCGGTCATCGGCTATGAAAACGGGACGATCGGCACGCTCCGGCTCTGGCAGTGCGAAGCGGAGAAGGAGCTCGACTTTGACGCGTTCAACGCGCAGAATTATGTCAAGGCACTCGAAACGAAGAACAAGGCCGAGGACATTACGCGCGTTTTGTATCCGAACGACTCGACGTTGGAAGGAAAGCAGCTGCGCATCAAGCAGCAATATGTGCTCTCCAGCGCGTCGCTGCAGGATATTTTAAGAAGCTTCCGCGAGAACCACGGCTGCGACTATTATAGGCTCCCGGAGTTTGACGCGGTGCAGCTCAACGACACGCATCCGGCGATGGCGATTCCCGAGCTCATCCGGCTTTTGCAGCGCGAGGGCATGGACTTTGCGTCCGCGTTCCAGATCGCCGCGCGCGTGTTTTCCTACACGAACCACACTGTCATGGGCGAAGCGCTCGAGAAGTGGGATCTGGAGCTTCTGCGCTCCGTTGTGCCGGAGATCTGCGATATCATCGAGAAAATTGACACTCAGCTCAAGCAGGAGCACCCGAATAGCGGCCTTTTCATCATCAAGGATCATCAGGCGCATATGGCAAATCTCTCGGTCTACGTGTCGACGGCGGTCAACGGTGTGGCGCGGATCCACTCCGAGATCCTCAAGAACGATCTCTTCAAGGACTGGTACCGGGTCTATCCCGACCGCTTCCAGAATAAGACCAACGGCATTACGCCCCGGCGCTGGCTCGGTCTCTGCAACCCGGAGCTCTGCGGGCTCATCGAGAGCAAGGTCGGCACGGGCTTTTTGACAGACCTCGATAAGCTCGAGGGACTCAAGAACGACCTTGATGAGATGACCATCAAGCAGTTCAACGCCATTAAGCTCGAGAAAAAGCGCCAGCTCTGCGCTGTGATCGAAGAGCACGAGGGCGTGAAGCTTGACCCAAGCTTCGTCTTTGACGTGCAAGTCAAGCGGCTTCACGAGTATAAGCGGCAGCTTATGAACGCGCTTTCGATCATGGATATTTACTTCGGCCTCAAGGACGGCTCGATTCAGGACTTTACGCCGACCGCGTTCATTTTCGGCGCGAAGGCCGCGCCCGGCTATGTGCGCGCGAAGGCTATCATCCGGTACATTAACCGGGTGGCAGAGCTGGTCAACAACGACCCGGCGGTTGCGGATAAGATGAAGGTTGTGTTCGTGCAGAACTACAACTGCTCGTATGCCGAGCACATCATTCCGGCGGCGGATATCTCTGAGCAGATTTCGCCTGCTGGCACGGAGGCATCCGGCACGGGCAACATGAAGCTGATGCTGAACGGCGCGGTCACGCTCGGCACGATGGACGGCGCGAACGTCGAGATCGTCGAGCGCGCTGGGTTAGAAAACAACTATATCTTCGGCGCGAGCGTCGAGGAGATCAACGACATCCGCGAGAGCTACTGCGCGCGCGATGTGTATAACAGCAATCCGCGCATCCGCCGTGCGGTCGATACGCTTGTGAACGGCACGGTTCCGACAGATTCCGAGCTGCGTGAGCTCTATACGTCGCTGCTCGACGGCGCAAGCTGGCACAGGCCCGATCACTATTTCGTGCTGAAGGATCTGCCCTCTTACCAGCAGGCGAGATTGCAGGCCAACCGCGACTACCGCGACCGCGTGGAGTTTGGCCGCAAGTGCCTGATGAACGTCGCGTCGGCGGGTTACTTCTCGTCCGACAGAACGATCCGGCAGTACGCGAAGGAAATCTGGAAGCTCTGACCGTAAGAGGAAGGGATTAGAGCCGCAAAAAATTGCGTAGGGGTCGATGCCTCCTACATCGACCCGGCAAAATGCACCGTTTTTTTCGGGAATCTCCGGCGAATTCGTTCGTACCCAATGGGGCGATGTGGGCATCGCCCCCTACGGACATTCCGGAAGTGCACGGAACCTTTGAAAGGGCGGACAGAGTCGTCCGCCCCTACGAAGAGCGATGTGTTTTGAGCGGTGGAAAGAAGCTTGACAGACTGAGCCCCGGGCAGCGCCCGGGGCTTTTGTGGGATTTGGAAGAAGGGAGCGCAATATGATTTTCGATTGGATTCTGCGCGGCGGAACGGTGATCGACGGGAGCGGGAAGGAAGGGGTCTCGGCGGACGTTGGCATTCTGGACGGCAAAATCGCGGCGGTCGGGGAGCTATCGGGCGCGCAGGCAAAAAGCACGCTCGATGTGACGGGAAAGCTTGTTACGCCGGGCTTTATCGACATCCACAGGCACGCGGACGCGGCGCTTTTCCGGGAAGGCTTCGGCAACGCGGAGCTCTTTCAGGGACTGACGACGATCGTCAACGGCAACTGCGGGCTTTCGATCGCGCCGAGCGGCGGTGCGTTTCAAACGGATATTTTCGACTATCTGACCCCTGTGACGGGAAGAACGGAGAAGCGGATGCGGACGGAGTCAATGGGCTCGTACTTACAGGCAGTAAAAGAGCAGAAGCTCGCGGTCAACATCGGCATGCTCTCCGGCGGCGGGACGATGCGCGCGCAGGCGGCGGGCTTCGGCGTGCAGCGGCTGGAGGACGCGCACTACCGGAGAATTCATGCGGCCATTGAGCAGGCACTATCTGACGGCGCGCTCGGCGTGTCACTGGGGCTCGGGTACGCGCCGGAGTGCTTTTATACGACGGAAGAACTCATCCGGGCGCTCGCACCGCTGCAAAATTCCGGGATTCCCATCACCGTCCACATGCGGCAGGAGGGAAGCGGCGTGGAGGCGGCGCTGGAGGAGATGATCGCGGTCGGAAAAGCGCTGCACACTCCGGTTGAGATCAGCCATCTGAAATCCATCGGCAAGGAAAACTGGCACCGGTCGACACCCAATATGCTGCGCCGGATGGCGCGGGCGCGGGAGAGCGGCGTGGAGATTTTCTGCGACGCGTACCCGTATACGGCGGGCTCGACACAGCTCATTCACATCCTGCCCCCGGAGTGCCAGGAGGGCGGACTCGACGCACTCAGCGAGAACTTGAGAAAACCCTCGTTCCGGGCGCAGATCAGAAGGCACATGGAGACGGGAAGCGACTTTGAAAATATCTCGCTGCTGGTCGGCTGGGAGAACATTGTCGCGTCCAGCGTCACGCGGCCGGAAAACAAAATTTACGAGGGAAGGTCGATTGCGGAAATTGCCGCCGAGCAGGGGAAAGACCCCTTTGACTGCGCGTTTGATTTACTCGCTGATGAGCGGTGCGCGGTGAGCATGATCGATTTTATTACCGCCGAGGAGGATATTGCGGCAATTTTGCAGGACGATACGACCTGCGTCATTTCCGACGCGACATATCCCACCGAAGGACTGGTGCATCCGCGGGTGTACGGAACGTTCGTGCGGCTGTTTGAGCGGTACGTGCGCGCGGGCGTGCTGCCGGTATACAAGGCGGTGCAGAAGGTAACTAGCCTTCCGGCTGCGCGGCTGCGTCTTTCCGGCAAGGGCATGATTGCGTCAGGAATGGACGCGGACGTCAATGTGTTCGCGCTGGAAGGACTTCATGAGGCGGGAACGTATCAGGAGCCGAGACAGCTCGCGCAGGGAATGGAGCACGTGTTTGTTGCAGGAGAACCTGCAATTCTTCATGGAAAGCGCAGGCCCTCATTTTGTGGGAAGGTGTTGGAACGGGTGAAATTCTGACATTGGAAGGCGCAAGCCTGAAATTTGGAAGTCCAACCGCTAAAATGTTCGAAACTATGAAAAATGTAAATATAACAGCGCATAGAGCGGCTCTTTTTGGCAAAAATAATACTGGACACCTGCTTTCAAATGGACTATAATTTGAGAGAATGATGAAAGTGAATGTGTAGTTTCGTGTCCGGTTTGCCGCTTGGCGCGCCGGCGATAAAATAAGGAGGAAATTATTCATGTCTGTTAAAGTTGCGATCAATGGTTTTGGACGTATCGGCCGTCTGGCATTCCGTCAGATGT
>CALCJW010000122.1:0-18278 GCA_937967235.1 uncultured Clostridia bacterium | reverse complement strand
TGCGGGCTTTATAAGAGCCTCAAGCCAGACGAGGTCATCCCAACGCACGGTGCGGCGGGCGCAAATTATCACGTGTTCTGCTCGCTCATCGCCCCGGGAGACGGCGTGGTGAGCATCATGCCGGCCTACCAGCAGCTCTACTCCATCCCCGAGGCCATCGGCGCGGACGTGCAGCTCATGCACCTGCGGCAGGAAAACGGATATCTTCCCGACCTTGCCGAGCTGAAAAGCCTTGTGGATGAAAACACGAAGCTCATCTGTGTCAATAACCCCAACAACCCGACGGGCGCGCTGATGTCCCGGGAGCTGCTGGAGAGAATCATCGAGGTTGCCAGAAGCGTGGACGCGTATGTGCTCTGCGACGAGGTCTATCGGAACCTGACGCAGGAGGACGGTTGGTGCGAGTCGATCGTCGATCTTTACGAGAAGGGCATTTCGGTCAGCAGCATGTCGAAGGTCTTTTCTCTCGCGGGGCTTCGCATGGGCTGGATCGCGACACACGACGAGCAAGCGCTGCGTGCGTTTTTGTCCCACCGCGATTACAACTTAATCAGCTGCGGTATGTTTGATGATGCGGTCTCCGCGCTTGCCCTTCGCCATGCGGACGCGCTTTTGCGCCGCAACCGGACCATCGTGCGCGAGAATCTCGCGATTCTGGACGCGTGGATTTCGGAAAATCCGCATTTTTACTACACCAAGCCCCAGGCCGGCACAACGGCGCTGGTCTATTACGATTTTGACGTGCCGTCTTATGAGTTCTGCAAGCGGCTCTACGACGAAACGGGCGCGTTCGTCACGCCCGGCGACTGCTTTGAGCAGCCCAGGAGCATGCGCATTGGCTACGCCTGCGACGAAAAGACGCTGGAAGACGGCCTTGCCGCGCTGGCAAGGTTTGCGGAAACGCTCGGCTGAGACAAAAAGTCCTGCCTCGCGGCAGGAAAAAATAGACAAGTTTCGCGCTCTGCGGCAGAATAAAGGCGCTCCCGCCGGGCCAGATGCAGCACTCCCGTGTACCGACTGACTGCAAAAGGTCAGGCAGCTGTGTCCGGCCTGTGCTCGGGTGAGAATACAAAAAATAGCTTGAAAACAGATGTTTTCAAGCTATTTTCTGGCGCGGAAGGAGAGATTCGAACCCTCAAATCGAGCCTCAAACCCATTGAAAACACTAGGCTTTTTATTTTCGTGGCAAATGTTGTGGCAAAATCAAGAAAAGAACGTTTTCATTTGCTGCACAGACTCGGAAATGTCTGTTTGTGCGATGTGTGTATAGATTTTACGCATTGTTCCGTAGTCCGACCATCCGCCTAGCTGCATCGTGACTTTTTCCGATACACCAAGCTTATATGCAAGGGAGCAGAAGGAATGCCGCAGACCGTGTGTCCCGACTTCTGGCAGGTTTGCGCCCTTGCATATTTTATTTGACGCGGCGCGAATGCTGTTCGGATTTGCAACGACGACAAAATCACTCGATTTTTCTGCTTCTGAAAGGAGCTGCGACAGCCTCGGTATCATGATCGGAATAGTCCGCCGCGAAGAACGGTTTTTGTTAGACACCTTGTTTACCAGTTTGTTGTTTTCGTCGAACAGGGTAGCCCCTCGAACCGTTATGGACTGCTTTTTCAGATCAACGTTCTCCCAACGCAAACCGAGGATTTCTGACACACGCAGAGAGTGCAGCGCAAGAAGAAACGCGATTTCATACTTGCTCCCTTCCGCCGCTTTCAAAAATACAGGAATTTCTTCCGCAGACAAAAAAGCGTGCTCGTCTGATTGGACAGCAGGAAGTGCTACTTCGTAAGATACGCCATATCGTTTAAGAGCCGGACGTATCAGCGCCCATGTTTCGCGGATGGTCTTGGGGCTGCATTTTTCTGCGTTGATTGCCTGTTGTATAGCATTCACAGAGAGCTTAGACAAAGGAACGTCCATGATGGGTTGAAGATAACACCGCTGCTTAATTCTGTGCCCGCGAATAGACGCTGGGGAAAGAGTGCCGCTCTTGAATTCCAGGTATTCGTCAATTGCTTTGCGGATTGTTATTTCCGGCTTGGCCTCCTCGGAAGAAAGAACACCGATTTTGTATTCTAAAGCCGCCTGCTCTGCTTCTCGCTTCGTGCTTGCTGTGAACGACTTCGCTTTCCCGTTTACCATCACTCGGCAGCGGTAAGAGCCAGACGGCAGTTTTTCAGCCTCTGGGACTTTCAGTTTTTTCATTGCGGGCCTCCTTTTTGACGATACGAAGAATGGTGAAGCCTACGGCCAGTATGGACGCGACAATCAGGGCGATAAATATCCACGCCATTACAGATAGCCTCCCGTCCCGGATGATGCCAGCGTCTGTAATCTGCGAGTCGATAACAAGGTACACGATCAGCGAAAACGCAAGCATGGCGCAGAAAAGACCAACAGGTAGCAGATAGCGTGTGTGGCTTTGATCTGCGCCCGCTGCATTTCGTTTGCGGCGGTCGCTCTGACATTCTCGAGTTCGAGCCTGTGGTTCCGTTCCTGTAGTTCGCTTGGGCTGTCGGTAGGCTGTTTTAGCCCGAACAGCTCATCCAGCGACAGCCCGAGAACGCGGCACAGCGCGGCAGAATTATATAGTTTCGGGTCTTGCTGCGTACCTGCACAGAGCTTCGAAACAGCCGATCTGGAAACGCCGGATTCATCAACAAGTCTGTCGATGGTGTAATGCTGATCTTCTTTCGCCCGCTTGATGTTCCCCTGATATGCAGAAATATATGGGGCGAGCTCCTGAATTGCCGACATGATATACCTCCATTTTCACATATATTTCGCTGATTTTTCCGCCACGGGTATGGTTTTACCAATTTGATGGTAGACATTTCCACCCGTTTTGCTATACTGGTTACAGGCGCGTGAGAACGCCCCACCGCCGGTGGAGCGACGGTGGGGCGATCTTAAACATTCCATTATACAAAATAGTCTGTCCCATAATTGCCGCTTACGAGGGTTACCGGACGAAGAAAATACAAGGTGTTCTTTGTGGAAGATTCCAAATTGAAATTCTTGAACATACGTTCTAAAATATGGAGGTACACAAAATGCAGAGCATCAATATTCGCTTTGAAAACGGGAAAGTAAACATCATCGTAGACGGGGCACTTTTCAAGGACGTTCACAGTCTTAGCCTCGACTATATCAAGGGAGCGCCCATGCTCTTTGCCTGCGTCTCAGATGTAGGCGAGGCACGGGAGCAGTGGCAGAACTCTAAGTTTATGAGCTAGTCACGTAGTATTCCATTCTTAGGCTTGGGATTGTGACTGTGTTACCGAGGACGGCGAGGTATGTTTCAACGCCTTTGCATTCGCCGTAGCATGTAATATAGTCGTTATCAAGGATGCGGCTTTCACCTTCCTTGCGTGTGTAAGTTACATACCAGATGCCATACTCCGTTTGCACGCGGAGCGTGACAGAATCAAAAGCCCCTTCCTGCACTTGAATGACAGTGCCGCTAAAGAATGTTTTCTTTCCCTTGTAGTCGTCTGGATTTCTGCAAATATCGGAGTAGGACAGATCTTCACATTCTGCGATGTATTCAGAGCGAATGACTGCCGGGTCTTTGACCTCTGTATTCGCAGATTCACCGGTTTGCGAGGATAAGGCAGAGCAGCTCAAAACCAAAAGGAAACAGAGGATGGCAACAAGGACCTTTTCAACAGAGGACATCCGTTTTCGATGCCGCGCACCACATGCTGGGCAGCGCTTTACGCTGGCGCTGATCTGAGCGCCACAGGTTCGGCAGACTGCTTTTCGGTTCTTTGTTTTGCAATGTGGGCAAGCTTTCAGCCTTTCGTCAAATTCTTCACCGCATCGCGGGCATGTAACAAAATATGTAGCCTTTGGCATGGTACGAACCCCCGGTTTTGTAAGATACAACAATTTTACCACCAGAGTTTTACAGTCTCAAGGTCAAAATTATACAAAAAGAAACAATAAAATTTGGAAGATTGAAGAAGGAGGGCGCAAAATGATTTGTATTCAGGATGATATGTGCTATAATAAGGGTGAAAAAATTGCGCCCATTCCGGATATTCGGCAAAGACTCCGTGAAGAAATTCTGAGTCTGAGCAACGAACAGGCAGAATATGTTTTACGGCAGATGGACGAAACAGTAACGGAGGAATAAAATGAAAGAAATTCTAGGATTGTTATTAGCCTTTTCAGTATGCTCCAACGTCTGGCTATGGATCAACCTTTGGAATCTCAAAAAAGAGCATTTCCGATTCGCGGAAAGTATGACGAACTTCCTGAAAGACTTTTTAGAAGAACTTAGCCAGCAGCCACCCAAGGATTGTTCCTGCAAGTGTTCCGAGCAGTCCACCGACAAAGTATAAATCCGCTTTTCGCTCGGCTTTTTTCCGCAGATACTCTTCCCGCTTTAATTGTTCTACATAATACGGAACGGTTTTTCCAAGCGCAATATCTGGGAGATCAATTCGTTCCCCATTCATTTCAATGTAATCTTTCACAGCAGCTTCTTCGCCTCCTCGATCAGGCCAAGCAGCTTCTCTAGTTGCTCATCCGACATACCATCAACAGAATCCAGAAGCTTTTGCTTTGCAGAACTCACCGCCCCATCCTTCGGGATGGGGTCTTTTTTTATGCCCTCTCCCTTACTCTCTCCCATCAGTTCTTCGACTGTTACGCCGAAGTAGTTGGCGATTTTTTTCGCATTTACGTCAGAAGGATTGGTTTTCCGCGCTTTCCAACAGCTTATCGTTGACTTGTCAATTTCGAGTTCTCGACCAACGTATGCAGGAGTTTTGTTTGCAGAAGCGCAAAGCGCAACAAAGTTGTCATAAAACACAATAATACACCTCTGGAATTGTTAAGTACGACGAAAGTTGAATTAGTTTGCAAATAGCGGTTGACAGTTGAGAATGTTTGATGTACTATTGTCTTGTGGTTGAAAAAGTTTGCAAAAGACAAGACCCAAGCAAATCAACGCTTGTGCCAATGCTAGTGTGTTTCTCGCAAATTCATAGTAGCACAAACAGTAAACAATTTCAACAACAAATTTCAAAAGTTGACTGCGGCGTAAAGAAAAGCCGCCCCGGCGCGGTAACACCGGGACGGCCTGCCGGTTACTTCGACCGACGGTTGGAAAGCGCAGAAGCGGCGAGCTGCTTACTTGTCTTGGACGACTTTTTGCTGCTCAACGTCTTCGACGCTTTGGACGCTACTTTCGCAGACGTCCGAACAGAGTTCTTGGGCAAAAGAAAACCTCCTTTCGTAAAAGGGTGCTTTCCATCCTTCGAACCTCCGAAAAAAGTATACCATCTCATTTCGCCGCAGTCAACAAATTTAACAGTTAGGAGGATAAGGGATGCCAGAAAAATGGACAGGCGTACTGATTGGGAAAATGCACAATGCGCGTGTTTCATACGACGATCTTGCCGCAGAGCTTGGACTTACAAAAGGCTATCTGTCCATGATCTTGAACGGGGCAAGGAAGCCGCCGAACGCAAAGGCGCGACTGAATGCCGCATTTGATGCCGTCGTAGAGCGGCGCAGCAGAGAAAAGGAGGAATAACATGCCAGCGGTAAAGCTCGGCCGGGACAATACGTCGAAGAACCTGTCCCGCCTGATTTACGGGAGGGTAAAGGAGAGAAACGTAAAACTGGACGACCTGCTTAAACTCGCCGGGGTATCAAGCAAAACGACGCTGACAAAGCGAATGCGAGAGCCGCTTGGGGAGCAGATGAAAGGGACAATCGCAATTTGCAAGCGGCTTGGAATCACGCGGGAGGAGTTTTTGGACTCTTTTGATTACTAAGTATCCGGTTTGGGTGCTTGCAAAAATATCTAACAAACGAAAAGGAAGGAAACGCAAATGAAAGTCAGATTAACCTTTTTAGAGCCTGTGCTTGGCACGTGGCCGAGCAATGAGAACGTGGCGCGGGATTTCATCGCGTCGAAAGCGCCGGACGCTTCTACCATCGAAGACGAGATCGCGGCGCTTGGCGCGGACGTGGTGGCAGACAAGGGTATGACGGTGTTCCCCCGCGCGAACGGCTGCCCGGTTCTGTATGACTACCAGATCAAGGGGTTCTTCAAGGACGCTTGCGGTATGCTGACAAGAGTCAAGAGCACGAAAAGCTCGAGCTTGAAAGCTTACAAGAAGATCATCGACGGTTTGATTTTCGTCGAGCCGCGGCACATCCCAATTCAGGTCAGCGGCGAGATCGGCGAATGCCAGCGGCCTTTGAGAGCACCGACCCCGCAGGGCGAGCGTGTGGCGCTTGCGAACTCGGAGGAGATTCCGGCGGGAAGCACGATTGAGTTTGAAATTACGATGCTGGACGAAAAGGCGCACAAGGATATCATCCTGGAATGGCTGGACTACGGTCGGCTCAGAGGCATCGGCCAGTGGCGGAACTCCGGAAAGGGACGATTCACATACGAAGTGCTCGAGTAAGTGCAAAGGCACGGCTGGGTTTGGCAACGACAAGCAAAGGCGTAGCCGCGCGGGGCTCTGAGCGGCACAGCAACGGAAAAGCAAAGCAGTGCAATGAGCCGCAACGGGGGCAACACGATTCACAGCGAAGGCATCGATAAGCTACGAGCGCAGAGGAGAAGCATGGCTCCGAGCGGCGAAGACAGGCATTGAACGGCAACGGCAATGTGCGGCAAATCGTAGCGATGGCGTGGCATTGACTGCTCCGCATAGCAAAGGCTTGGTAGTGCAATGCTGGGTACGCAAAGGCTTTGGTATGCAATTCGTGGCAACGGCACTGTAGAGATTTGATGTGCCTCGCAAAGGCAAAGCACAGTCTGGTTTCGCGGCGGCATGGGATGCTATGTTTGCGACGGAAAGGCTAGGCTAAGTGACGCGAGGGAACGGCGCGGCCTGGACTGGCGCGGCAAAGGCGAAGTAAAGCAAGGATTGGCAACGGCGTAGTAACGCGCGCTTTGCTCTGACAGGCAAGGGCAGAGATGGGCACTGATCAGCACGGCAAAGGCAATGTAAAGCTCAGCAATGCGTAGCGGCGGAAGGGCTGCGAAGGGCTCAGAGACGCAAGGGCTATGCAGCAAACAGAAAAGCCCCACTCGGCAAGGAAGATTATTTAAGGAGGATGAGAAAATGAGTGACGTTGAGATTATCACGGAGTTAAACCACAGGGCGGCGCGGGAGCGCGAGCTCGGCGAAAGGTGGGACGAGATCGTCCGGCTTCGCAAGCGGCAAAAGAGCCTGATGAAGATCGCGGAAACGGTCTGCTTCTCTATGGCGTGTATGCTGCTGGGCGGTACGGCGGTTATGCTGGGCTTCGGCCTGTTCCGGGCGGCGGTCACGCTTGGCGGCGCGGCGGCGTGCTTCTTCGTCGGTGCGGTGCTTACGGGGGCATGATATGGAGCATCCTTGTGAGAGCTGCACGAAGGGACGCGGGGAGAATTGCATGTGCAACAGATGGCGGGAGTGGTTTCGCTGCACATGCGCGAATCCACCCGAAGCGCCGCAGGAGCAGAAGGTCACGTACCGCGATATCGTGTTTTGGACTGTGTTTACAGAAGCGTGGAGGTAGGAATGCGAGACTACAAGAAACTCTACGAAATTGTTGAATACTGCAAGGCGTTCCAGAGTCAGTTTTTTGAGTATCTGACCGATGGCATTGTCGGCGGCGACGATACGGTTATGGATATGCTCGAAGAATACGCAGACTGGACCGAGCAGGGATTCACGGTGTGGAGCGAAAGTAATTAAGAAAAGGAGTTTAAAATATGAGCGAATGTAAAGTGTTTGTTCCTCTGGAAAAAGACCAGTATGAAGAGCTGATTTCGAGAAGCACGCAGCTGGAAATTATCGAAAAGGCATACAAGAGGATGGAATCGTATCGGTTCGACGAGTTCATGAAGGTCCTCTTCAATGTAAATGTAGAAGGCAAATAGGAGGTAATGGCATGGCGTACTTTGAAGGCGGCGTGAGCCGGTACATTAAGGCTACGGCAACCGTGGAGGTATATTTCCCGGTCGATCTGAAAGGGAATGCATAC
Source organism: uncultured Clostridia bacterium (assembly GCA_937967235.1). Lineage (GTDB taxonomy): Bacteria > Bacillota > Clostridia > Oscillospirales > Oscillospiraceae > CAG-170. Next base: position 10,265 of record CALCJW010000122.1, on the reverse strand, counting down.
ATCTGCTGTGATGCTTGCCAGTTTTACCGAAAGAGCAGCAGCCGGTGCGGGCTGACGAATGAGCCAATGCTCTGGTCGGGGCGCTATGTCGGAGGAGATTGCCCGCTGAAACCAGCAAATGAAATGGAGGATACATAATGGGAATTCCAGTTTTGATTTTAGGTGAGAGCGGGAGCGGGAAGTCGACTTCGCTACGCAACTTTACGGCAAAAGAGATCGGCGTATTTAATGTAGCGTCGAAGCCTCTGCCGTTCCGGAAGAAGCTTCCGGTTATCAATGGTTCGAGCTACGGTGAGATCCTGAACACGCTCAAGGCTGGACAGTTCAAGTCTTACGCAATTGACGACAGTCAATATCTGCTTGCTTTTGAGTTCTTCGACCGGGCGAAGGAAACCGGCTACAACAAATTCACGGATATTGCGCTCAATTTCCGGAATTTGATTCAGTTCGTCATTACGCATACGCCGCCGGACTGCATCGTTTATTTCCTGCATCATACGGAGACCTTGCAGGACGGGACGTTGAAAGCGAAGACGATTGGCAAGATGCTAGACGAAAAGCTTACGGTAGAAGGTTTGTTTTCGATTGTGCTGCTCTGCCGAGCGGAGAAGGACAAGCACTATTTTGTTACGCAGTCAGAAGGGTATTCCACGGCGAAAAGCCCGATGGAGATGTTCCCAGCGCAGATCGACAACGATCTGAAAATGGTCGATGAGACAATTCGCACATATTGGGGCTTGAACCCGAAGAACAAAAAGGAGGAAACAGAAAATGCAGAAGGTTAATTGGGACGAAGTTCAGGAAGCACAGGAATTTGACAATCCGACGCCCGGGGCGTACATCGCGAAAATCTGCCAGGTACAGGACGTAGAGGAAAAAGAGTACATCAAGATTGCGTGGGACTTCGCAGAAGGCGAGTACATGGGCAACAACCGCGATACATACAAGCGCGCCGGGTTCTGGCCGATTGTTCTGATTCGTTCGTACAAGCCGAAGGCGCTTCCGTTCTTCAAGGCGTTCAAGACGGCGGTTGAAGAATCCAATCCCGGATACCGGTTTGACGAAGCCATGCTGGACGGGCTGAGAGGCAAGCGATTTGGCGTGGTGCTGGGCGAAGAAGAATACCAGAAAAACGACGGGTCTACCGGTACGCGCCTCTATGTGGCCGCCGCGCGGTCTGTACAGGCCATTCGGGACGGAGACTTTACGGTTCCTGCAAAGAAGCTGCTTGCGGCTCCTACGACGGCGCAGAGATTCGCAGCGCCTGAGAGCGGTACGCAGGGGTTTGGCGGGTTTACGATGATGGACGAGGATGACGGCGATCAGCTGCCGTTCTAAGGCGGTGGCGGGATGGAGAGAACGCAATTTACGTTTTATCGAAGCTTTGCAAGCGCGTTGAAGCGCATCCGGAAAGACGCAGACAGAGCCAAAGCGTATGACGCTATTTGTGATTACGCATTGGACGGGAAAGAGCCTGATTTATCAGGCCTTCCCGACGCTGCAGCCATTGCTTTTGATCTGATTCGGCCTGTGCTCGATACAAGCAAACGAAAGTCGGAAAACGGAAAACGCGGGGCAAACGCCAAGCGAGAGAAAGGAGACAGCAAACCGAAAGCAAAACAGAAGCAAACATCTAGCAAATCGAAGCAAAACGATAGCAATCCAGAAGCAAACGTCAAGCGAGGGGAGGCGTCAAGCGAGAAAGAGAAAGAGAAGGAGAAGGAGAAAGAGAAAGAGAAGGAGTTAGAGAACGAATGTTATCTTCCCCTTACCCCCTCTTTGCGGGAGATCGTGAAGCAATGGGTGACATACAAGGCAGAGCGGAAAGAGGCGTATAAACCGACCGGGCTGCAAAAGTTGGTTTCCCAGATTGCCAATGCGACGGAGAAATACGGCGAGAAGGCAATGGCCAACGTCATTGAGCGATCAATGGCGGCAAATTATCAGGGCATTGTCTTCGACTGGCTAGAAAGGGGGAATAGCCGTGGAACGGGTGCAAATGCCGCAGGCAATCAAGCGCCGACTCGGGACTGGGGACTTGACGCGATCGTCCTTTGATGCGGCGGCCTACGAGCAGCTGGTATGCGACTCCGAGAACAAAAAGCTCGGGAACCTGACCGGCTATGACTGCCCCGTCTGCCGGAACAAGGGCTACGTGATGGAGTACCGCGACAAGCGGAGGATTTGCATCCGGTGCGGCTGCATGGACGCGAGGGCAAGCATCCAGAGAGCAGCGGAAAGCGGGCTGCAAGACCTCCTGAGAGACTACACGCTGGAAACGTACCAGACTGTGGAACCGTGGCAGGCGGCAGCGAAAAGGGCGGCAGAGCGGTATCTGGAAGACAAGACGGGGTGGTTTGTTGCATCCGGTGCTGTAGGCTCTGGGAAGTCCCATTTATGCGTGGCGATCTGCGGAAATCTGCTTACACAGGGAAGGGCTGTACGGTATCTCATGTGGCGCGACCAAATCAACCGGCTTAAATCATTTACCGAGCTGGAAGAACGAGATGCGCTGCTCAAGGCATACAAGACGGCGGATGTTTTGTACATAGACGATTTCCTCAAGTGCGGCAGGAACGAGCAGCCGACGAAAGCAGACCTTGACGTCGCGCTGGAGGTCATCATGGCACGGTACAACCAGCCGGGGAAGCTGACCATTTTGTCGACGGAACAGAGCGTGGAAGAGCTTCTCGATCTTGACGAGGCACTCGGCTCGAGAGTCTTTGAGAGGTCGAAGGGACACTATCTTCGCTTCACGGGGACAGACAAAAATTGGAGGCTCAGGCGATGAAGGGGAAAAAAGTGTTTATCGTCATTCAAAAACCGCTGCCCATCTTCCCACGGCTCATGCCGAAGCTCAACACACCCATTCGGGCGCGGAAGTACCCGCAGAAGAACAAGAACATGACGTTTTATCTGGTCAGCGTCCGCGACCCGGAAGAAGGCAGAGACAAGAAGATCGTCATCCGCGCGCCGGAGTGCTGGGAGGCGGAAGTGACGGTGCAGGTCAGGAGGAAGGAATGAATAATTTCGGACCGTGCGCGAAGGACTGCCCCAACCGGAAAGCCGGTTGCAGCGCGTCATGCGAGGCTTGGAACGCCGTGAAGGGAGAACGGCTGAAAAGCTACGGCAAACGCGCCGAGATCATCGACATAAGCCAGATGACCGATGGCGGAGCGAGAAACTGCCGGAGGGCGGCAAGAGGGAAACAGAAAATAGGAGGGGAAATGTGACGCTATGACAGACAAGGAAATTATACAGGCGCTGCGGTGCTGCGAAAAAGAAGTTTGTGCAGACGGTGGTTTATGCCCGCTTTTTAGCGACGCGGATTGCATCGTGCATTTAGGCGAGGCAGCCATTGATTTGATCGAGCGCCTGACCGCCGCGAACGCAGAGCTGCGGGAGAAGCGGCGGTGGATTCCGGTGACGGATCGGTTGCCGGAGGAACGAGCACTTGTAAACGTGGTGTGGGTGAACAGAGCACCAGAGCCGTACTACAAAAAAATAAAGGGCGTTCCGTTTTCTGGTACTGCGTGCTTTTACAGAGGGAGATGGTATTGGGATTCTCCTGTAGTCCTCGATCTGTTGGCAGAATACGGGGAAGATGAGATTGATCTTGTAGACGAGGCAGTGGAAGTCACCCACTGGCTGCCGCTGCCGGAAGCGCCGGAGGAAGGAGAAAAGGCATGAAAGCTGTTTTAATCAGCATCCGCCCGAAGTGGTGCGAGAAGATCGTAAGCGGTGAGAAAACGATTGAGGTGCGCAAGACGCGCCCGAAGATGAACCCGCCGTTTAAGTGCTATATCTACAAATGTGGAAACGGCAAAGTCATCGGGGAATTTCTGTGCGATGAGATCATCAACATTAACGGCGCGGGAAGAATCCCGTCGGATGCTGCGCGGCCAACCTGCCTAGAGCCTGCGGAGCTGCACCAGTATCTCGGAGCTGCCACCGGCTTCGGCTGGCACATCTCAGATTTGCGCATTTACGATCACCCGCGCGATCTGTGGGAGTTTACCGGCCTGCGGCAGACAAAATACGGCCTTGCGCCCGGGCCCATCACCCGCCCGCCGCAGAGCTGGCGGTATGTGGAGGAAGAACTATGGAACGACTGACTGAAAAGCACTATCTCGCGGAAGACCACTACATGAAATGCTCGGAAGACTGCAACGTGGATATGGATTGCGTGGATTGCCCTGCGTTTGACAAGCTAATTGAGCGCCTAGCGGCCTACGAGGACACGGGGCTGACGCCGGAACGTTGTGCCGAGTTTGCGCGAGCAGACGCGGAAGGACGGTACATCGTAATGCGTGATGCGGAGCAGGAGGGCGTTGCCCGCCTCCGCGAGCTTGCCGAAGCCGACAAGGACCGGCGGCTCGTCGTGCTCCCAGTACGGCCAGTGCTTACGCAAAGTTGCGCAAGTATGTTGTACATAGTGGATGACGACGAAATTTACGAAGATTCGTTGTATGAAGCCGTTGTCGGCATGTCCTCAAGCGGGCGTACGAACGTAATTTATACTACACTCTCTGATCAAATGATTTTTGGCCAGGAGGCCATCGGCAAGACCGTATTTTTGAGCCGCGAAGAAGCCGAGAAAGCTTTGCAGGAAATGGAGTAGCAGATGAAGAACAGATTGACGGTCAGACACGGGATGCTGTCCGACCTCAGAGCATACTTGAAGCAAAGTGGCTGGAAACTCGAAGAACCTGTCGGCGAGTATGAGGTTCTGAGGGCACGAAATCCGAATTATCCGCGACCACTTCTGGTTCACAACCGGGCAGAACGCGGCGTTGGGTACACCATCGACGGGCGCGATGCGAAGATTTACAGCGGATGGAAACGGAACCGCCGCAAGCGTTGCCTCGACCCAGACTGGCCTACACAGGAAGAACGGACACGGTATTTTGAAGGAGTGGACGGAGTATGAGTTTCAGTAAGAAAAAACGGGAAGCGGTCTATGCGAAGTATGACGGTCACTGTGCCTATTGTGGACGAGCTATCGACATCAAGGATATGCAAGTCGATCATTTCAAGCCGCAACGTGCATGGAACGCCGAAGACGCAGGGACGGACGATATTTCAAACCTCATGCCAGCATGCCGGATGTGCAACCACTACAAACGGGCAAATTCTCTGGAAACATTCCGGCGGTATATTGCGGAGATTCCCAGAAAGCTCCGAGAAAACTACATCTACGTGGAAACACTCCATCCTCCGGGCGCGGCACAGCCCCATTCGGACGTTACAGTTTGCGTTTTATCTTGAAGACGTGCCGTACTGGGTAAGCACCCATTTAGCCCGCCACGTCCACGCACAGCCGTTTATCCGGTCACAGCGGAATGACCGGGAGAACGAATACGATGACTGGGCGGTGCTCGACTACGTTCAGGAAGAAGTCTGCACGGCCTGCCCGGAGTACGCGGACGGGTGTTGCGTCAAGCGCGTAATGACCTGTGAGAAAGTGATTACGAAATACGGAGGGAACGAACATGAATGATTGTGAGAGCTGCATCCACAAGAAGGTGTGCGACCTATGGCACGAGCAGGAGCGGCAGGATGCTGGATGCTTCTTCCTCGACGACTGCGAGTTGTTCGAGAGCGTCAGGTATACCCGCCTCCGCGAGCTTGCCGAAGCCGACAAGGACGGGCGCGTGGTGGTGCTGCCGTGCAAGGTTGGAGATACGGTTTATCGGCTGCAATACATCGAGCAAACGCCGGGACGTTTTACAGTTGGCGTTGTTCCTATCAAGTTCGCGCTTATCTGGCTCGAGGAAATCGGTAAAACCGTTTTCCCCACCCGCGAGGAAGCCGAGAAGGCTTTGCAGGAAATGGAGGGCAAGAAGGATGGCTGAACTGAAACCGTGCCCGTTTTGCGGCGGAGAGGCAGCGTTTTTGGGCACAACCTGTACGATAAAGTGTAAACAGTGCGGAGGGGCGTTTATCGCCACAAATCCTGTTATGACAAGGATGGAAGCCGCGGCTGCGTGGAACCGGAGGGCAAGTGATGGGTCAACATAAACACAACCCGACCGCTATTGCGGCGGCAAAAGGCGAGCTGCCGCCGAAGAAGCGAGAGCGGCGGCTGACCAAGCGGCAGGCGGAGCGGCTTTTGAAAGCAGAGATATTGAGTAGATGCACGCCGCTGCTTGCACTGCCGTATGAAATGCAAAACAGAATCGGAAGGGAGTATATGGATTATGACTGATTACATCAAGCGCACAGATGCGGTTAAAATCGCCGAAAAGTACGGACTTGCGAACGGCTCTGTATTGGGACGGCATACCGGACTGGCGGATTGCATTGCAAGAGATATTTCGGATTTGCCCGCCGCCGACGTTGCGGAGGTGGTGCACGGCCGGTGGATTCCGTTCCATAGCGAAGCGGCAGGAGATATCCAGTATTGCTCGGCGTGCGACATCGGATTTGACGCGCGAATGGATTACTGCCCGCACTGCGGGGCACGCATGGACGGCTGGATGGAGGACGCATACAATGGGTGATTTTGAGCAGATGCTGAACGATCTGTGCAAGATGAGCAAAGCGCAGCTTGTGCAAATGGTGAGAAACACGGACGAGGTGGAAACCGCTCTGAACATTTTTAAAAACGTGATGAAAGAAGATTACGCTAGGGTGCTTCGCTGCAAGGACTGCAAATACTACAGAAACCAGCCGAACGGACTGTGCTATCTGCACACAGATCCAAAGAAGAACGAGCGCGGTTATTCCGGTGAGGCGGTTTGCGTAGAACCGGATGATTTTTGCAGCTACGGAGAACGGAGGGAAGAATGAACATTACACTTTTGAAATATCCCACCGATGAGGACTGGGCGTTTGCAAAACAGTGCGCTTTAGTCACCATCGGCAAAGAGATGAAAACAGCACCGGACATGGAGTGGAAACACTCCATTCTCCGGGCACAGCACAGCCCCATTCGGACGTTACAGTTTGCGTTTTATCTTGAGGGCGTGCCGTACTGGGTAAGCACCCATTTAGCCCGCCACGTCCACGCACAGCCGTTTATCCGGTCACAGCGGAATGACCGGCAGGACGAATACGACCGGAACGCAGCGCGGCAGGACGCGCCGGTAGACATGATCTGGTACATGAGCGCCGAAGAGCTGATGACCATTGCAGAAAAGCGGATATGCAAACTGGCGGCGAAAGAAACGCGGGAAGTTGTCTTAATGATGCGCTGGTTGGTGGTCAATCATTTCCCGGAGTTTGAAGGGCTGCTCGAGCCGCATTGCACGAAATACGGCGATTGTCCTGAAATGAAGCCGTGCGAGACCGGAAGGAGGCTGCAAGGTGGGAACGATACTGGCGATTGACCCGGGGAATATTCAATCCGGCTATGTCATCGTCGAGCACGACGGGAAGGAAATCCGGAAGGTGCTGGACGTTGGTAAAGTTCCAAACGAGGAGATGTACAGCGTTTTTTTCAGCACGTATGATCATCTGGCAATCGAAATGGTGGCGGGAATGGGCATGCCGGTTGGGCAGGAAGTGTTCGACACCTGTTTCTGGATTGGCCGGTTCTGGGAGTTTGCGAGGGTATACAGCATGGGCCACCCGCCGCAGAAAATATACCGGAGAGAAGAAAAGCTTTACTTGTGCGGTCACTCGCAGGCGAAAGATGGGAACATCCGGCAAGCCCTAGTAGACCGATACGCGCCCGGTCAGCCGAATTTCGGGAAAGGGACGAAGAAGAATCCGGGCTTTTTCTACGGCTTCTCGGCGGACATGTGGGCGGCTATGGCGGTAGCTGTGACGTATTTTGACAAGTACATAAGGGGGATACAGCTATGAACGATCTGGCGAAGCGTATCCGGAGCAGCAACGCGGCATACCTGAACGCAGGAATGGAAGCGGGGATGCAGAAGGCAATCGATCTGCTATTCGTTGCGGCGTATGAACTCGGGATGCTCAAAAGCCCTTCAAAGGCGAAACAGTTATTCGATAAGATGCGCGAACTCGAGAAGGAATACGGCGTGGCATGGCAGGGAAAGCCGGAATCTGACGAAGCCATTCACAGAATCGATTCGAGCCTCAAGAAGCTTTGTGGTCCGTTCTTCGTGCCATTCTTCGCGCGGAACGATACAATCAAAGATTGGTGGGTGAAGGAATGAAAGGAGGAAGCGCATGGAGCAGTTGAAGGGCGCAAAGTTTGACGGCGGAAAGCCCAGACCGTCCACTGTCCCCGTGGAGGCGATAGAGGCGATCATGGCGACGCGGGAATACGGGCTTCAAAAGTACAAAGACGCGGAGGACTGGCGCAGCATTGAGCCGGAGAGATGGCACGAGGCGCTTTTAAGGCACGTCCTCGCGATTTGGGAAGACCCGACGCACATTGATGAAGAATCCGGGCTGCCGTCTATTTGGCACGTGATGACAAACGGGGCGTTCTTGTGTGCGCGGTTGAAGAATGTCTTGGACGAGAAAATGAAACGAGGAGGCTGATACGGTGAGCAAACCGCGCTATGGATGGTGGGGGTATGCGAAGTGGATGATACGAAGTTACAAAAGCGGTACGCTTATGACGCGGGAGGAGGTTGCTGCTGTCGAAGCTGCAATCGAGGAAACAAAACAGCTTATCGACGGGGCGGAACGCCTCCGGCTCATAGACTTGGTTCTTTGGAAGCGTACACACACCTTACAGGGCGCTGCTATGGTGGTGTATGTCTCGGAGCGTACCGCGCAGGAATGGCATAGGCAGTTTATCTACTTAGTAGCAGAAAAACGTGGTTTATATTCAAAAGTTTGCGTAAGAGAGCCTTAAACATAGTGTATCGTTGAGAGCGTAGAGGTGTATCCTCTGCGCTTTCATCCTTCTTACGGCTACGCAGCGTACTGCGGAACCTCCTTTTTCTTAGCTCCACCGGAAACCGCAATCCGGTGGAGCATGAAAAGGATAACTATTTCGAGGTGGTGATTATGGCTGCGAGGTTGACAGATCGGCAAAAAAAGAAAATAGTTGCCGACTATGCCCAGCTCGGAAGCTGTAACGCTGTGGCGAAGCTTAACAGCTGCTCCCCGAACACTGTAAAGAAGATTGTGCACAATAATGCAGATATTGCAGAGATGTGCAGACGAAAAAAAGAGGAAAACACAGCGGACATTCTAGCGTACATGGATTCCAGAAAAGAACTTGTATGTTCTTTCATTGGGAAAGGGCTTGAGATGCTGAATGACCCTGATAAACTCGCGGCTGCAAACCTGAGCCAGATTACAACGGCAATGGGGACGCTGATTGACAAATGGGCGCTTGCGCAGAAAGAACAAGGAAATTCTGCGGATGACTGCGTGAGGGTGATTATCGATGTCTGACATTCACCTTTCTGAGAAGATAGGCGCTGCATTTTACGGGCTAGCGCGAGATGTGTTCCAGCACGGGCACACACACTACGATTTAAGCGGTGGCCGCGGCTCTTTGAAGTCCTCAACCGTATCAGTAATAGTCCCGCTCCTGATAGTAAGCAATCCGGGAATCCACGCGCTTGTACTGCGCAAGGTGGCGAATACCATCCGCGACAGCGTTTATGCACAGTACATATGGGCAATTGGCGAGCTGGGTATGGCGGCATACTGGGAAGCAAGGGTTTCCCCAATGGAGCTGATTTATAAGCCTACAGGTCAGAAGATCATGTTCCGGGGCGCTGACGACCCGATGAAAATCAAGTCGATCAAGGTGCCGTTTGGTTATATCGCCGTGACGCACTTTGAGGAAAAAGACCAGTTCGCCGGACGTGCCGAAATCCGAAACATATTACAATCCACAATGCGCGGCGGGCAGAAGTACTGGAACTTTGAAAGCTACAACCCGCCGATCAGCCGCGACAACTGGGCAAATAAGGACAGCTTGGAAGAACGAGCTGACCGGATGTGCCACAAGTCAACGTATCTGCAAGCACCGCCTGAATGGCTGGGGCAGCAGTTTATTGACGAGGCTGAACACCTGAAAGCCACAGACGAGCGTGCGTATCAGCATGAATACCTCGGTATCCCGGTCGGCACCGGCGGCAATGTGTTTGACAGGCTCGAACTTCGGGAGATCACGGACGAAGAAGTTTCCCGGTTCGATAAAATCTATCAGGGCGTGGATTTTGGATGGTTTCCAGATCCCTTTGCATTTATCCGGCTGCATTACGACAAAGCAAGGGAGACAATTTATCTGCTTGACGAGATATACCAGAATAAGCTTTCGAACGAGCAGAGCGCGACGATAATCAAACAGCGCGGATATGGAAATGTGCGTGTCATTTGTG
>CALCJW010000121.1:0-33752 GCA_937967235.1 uncultured Clostridia bacterium | reverse complement strand
AGTTCATGCCGCTATGGGTCATTTCCTTGTCCACTTCCTAGGGTACAGTTTAAATCCGATGTGCTTTTAACGGGTTTTGCAAGCGGACGTTGAAGAATGAAGCTAAACTGACATTAACAATAAAAGAAGCTGCGGAGTACAGCAATATCGGTATAAATAAAATAGACACCCTGTTAAAGCAACCTAATTGCCCGTTTGTACTTTTTGTAGGAACACGGAAGTTAGTAAAGCGACGTGAATTTGAAGAATATATCCGACGAGAGTTAATTATATAGAACTTCTACCAACAACCGCTACAAAAAATTCCTGTTGAGATTGAAAAAGCAGAGTCCTTATGCTATAATATATAGTTGCGTTGGACTCTTTTTTGAGATAAGAAAGGAGTCCGATAAATGGGCAAAAATCTAAAAGGTAACGAGTGCGGCAAAGGCATTTACCAAAGAAAGGACGGTTTATACTCCGCAAGATACTACGCAAAAAACGGCAAACGTAAAGAGAAATACTTTGAAACATTGCCGGAAGCGAAAAACTGGCTTGCTGACGCCAGATATGAAGAACGGCATAATCTTATTGTCACTTCTCCCGATATGACAGTAGATAAGTGGTTTGAATACTGGATTGAAAATATTGTTTGCGACCTTGCACCGAACACAAAACGGAATTATCAAGAACGCTGCAAATGGAATATTCAGCCAGTAATCGGGGCTATGTGTATAGCTGATGTAAAGCCTATGCACTGTAAAGCTGTTCTTAACCGAATGGAAACCACCTATGCAGGCTCAACCATTCGTCAGGCTTATATCACAATGGGAACCATGTTAAAATCAGCAGTTATGAATGACATTATCGCCAAACACCCTATGAACGGTGTACGCTATACGAAACCTGTTCGGGCGGTAGACGATATTAAATACTTGACTGTTGATGAACAAGAGAAATTTCTTGAAGCAGCGGCGCGGTCACATAATTACCGACAATATGCGTTGCTCTTGGAAACAGGATTGAGAACGGCAGAATTGATTGGTTTAACATGGGACTCTATTGATTGGAAAAAGCGCACGTTGACTGTCAGCAAGAGTTTAGAGTATCGGCACAGTCAAGGGTATTGGCGAGCAGGACCACCTAAGACACAGAAAAGTTATCGCACCATTCCGCTTACTGACAAAGCATATTCTATTCTTAAAAGCTGTTATGATGAAAAGGACAGCCGAAAAAAGTCTGAAACGCTATCGCAGATTTTAGGGTATATAGACAGCAGGACAGGCGAAAAGAAATGTCTTATTAGGCACGATTTAGTGTTTGTCAACTGGCGTACTGGTGAACCTGCAAAAAACAGTTCTTATGACACACACTTATACAAATTGTGTGATGAAGCGGGTATCAAACGCTTTTGTATGCACGCCTTACGACATACTTATGCTACACGCGCGATTGAGCGTGGCGTACAGCCTAAAGTGCTGCAACAGCTATTAGGACACGCAAGCATTAAAACAACTATGGACAGATACGTCCATGTTACGGACGAGTCACTGGTAAATGCCATACGCCAATTTCAACAGGCTACGCCGCCAGTTACAAAAAAAGGGCGTAAAAAGGGCGTACAAGAAATCTAAAGGAAGGCGAAAACCCCGATAAATCAAGGGTTTTCGGACAGGTAAAACATAAAATGAAACTAGGTATCGTCGGCTTGCCGAATGTCGGAAAATCCACGCTTTTCAATGCCATCACGAACGCGGGCGTTGCGGCGGACAACTACGCGTTCTGCACCATCGACCCGAACGTGGGCGTCGTTTCTGTGCCGGACAAGCGGCTCGAGTGGCTGCGCGACCAGCATAACCCCAAGAAGTTCACGCCCGCTGTGATTGAATTTGTCGACATCGCGGGCCTCGTCAAGGGCGCGTCAAAGGGCGAGGGTCTCGGAAACAAGTTTCTGTCCAACATCCGCGGCTGCGACGCGATCGTCCATGTCGTGCGCTGCTTTGAAGACCCCAATGTCACCCACGTCGAGGGCTCGACTGACCCGCTGCGCGACATTGAGATCATCAACACCGAGCTCATCATGGCAGACCTCGAGATGATCGACCGCCGCATCGACAAAGCCCAGAAAAACGCCAAGGGCGGCGACAAGCGCTTCAACCACGAGGTCGACGTTTTTACCGCGCTGCGCGATTATATGAATGAGGGTAACCTTGCGCGCACGTTCGAGTGCTCAGAAGACGATGCCGCGATGATCGCGACGAGCGATTTACTCACCCTCCGCAAGACGATCTATGCCGCAAACCTCGGCGAAAACGAGGTCAATACCCCTGAGGAGAGCCGCCATTTCCTGGCCGTTCAGAAGCTCGCGGAATCCGAGGGCAGCCAGGTGCTTCCCATCTGCGCAAAATTGGAGGCCGATATTGCCGAGCTCGACGACCCGGAGGAAAAGGCCATGTTCATGGACGAACTGGGCCTACAAGAATCCGGCCTCGACCGGCTCATCCAGTGCAGCTACAGCCTGCTCGGCCTTATCTCCTTCCTCACGGCAGGCCCGGACGAGTGCCGCGCATGGACGATCAAAAACGGCACCAAAGCCCCGCAGGCGGCAGGCAAGATTCACTCCGACTTTGAACGCGGCTTCATCCGCGCCGAGGTCATCGCCTTTGACGATCTCAAGGCCTGCGGCACGCTCGCAAATGCCAAATCGAAGGGACTTCTTCGCAGCGAGGGCAAGGAGTATGTCATGAAGGACGGCGACGTCGTAAATTTCCTTTTCAATGTCTAAGATCATCCAAAAAAGTGGCCGGGAGAAGCATTTCGCTTCTCCCGGTTTTTACATATGTCCTTCTGTGTCCTCAATTGCAAGACCCATGTGCGCCTGCAAGCGGTTCACGAGAAACCTTGCCGCGTAGCAGACCGTCTCAAAGCGCAGAAATTGCAGCACGTTTTCGTCCCACATCAGCTTGAAAACCGCCGGAAATTCGTCATCCGACGACCAGAACTGCACCATGACCGGCAGGAAATCGAACAGCGGCACCTGAAACGAGAGCTCCCCCATCGGAAGCTCGATCCCGCCCAGCGCCAGACAGGCCTTTTTCAGCTTCTCCGGGTCTTCATCGCAGCGCGCCGCAAACTCGTCGAACGCGCCCTTCGCGGGATTCGCCCCGTGCATGGTTCCGGGCAGGTGCTCGGCTTGTGCGTACCTTCCGGAAAGCGCCGCGCCGTCCTTCGCGCAGCAAAGAAGATCGTAGATCGTCATCGCGTCCAAAAAGCCCGCGGGCCGCCAGCTGCTTTCGTCTTCCCAGTCGATCGTTCCGAGCCTGCGCGAAATGCGGTAGCACCGGTCGAGCAGCCGCAGATAGAGAAACTCCGCATCATAGTCATGGCAGAACATGCGGATCATGCGCTGCTGGTCGTATTTCAAAAACTCCCCCGGCATACGCGCAAGGGTAATATCATAGTTTGACTGCGCCATCGCCATCCCCCTTACTTGCCAGAATCGTAGTCCGAGGCCGTCGCCGCGCGCAGCTGCGCGATTGCGTCCGTGAGCGTCTGCTCCATGTCCGGGAAGAGCCCGGAGTTAATCGCGCTTCGGATGGGCAGAATTTCATAGCGCGGGTCTTTTCCCTCGCCGTGGTCCATGATATAGATTGGCGTATAATTGACGCCGGAGAGCTGCGTCGCGCCGGTCTGGCCGTTTTTTGTGAACGAGAGGTTCAGAACCACAGATTCGCGGCAGTTTTTCGCGTAGCTGTCATCCATCGCGGAGAAGAAATTGCCAAGGCTGTAGGCGACAAAGCACATTTTTTCCACGCCGTCCACGGTCGTGACCTGCTCTTCCTCCATGGGGCCGACAATGTGCGAGTGCGAGCCGATGATTGCGTCCACACCGTTTTCAAAGAGCAGCTTTTTGATTTTCTTCTGCGAATCCGTCACGGCAGAATCCGATTCGCTACCCCAATGGAGCATCGCGACGATCACATCCGGCTGCAAAGCCTTCGCCGCATTCACCGAGTCCAGAATCGCCGTCTCGTTGATTTTATTGAAATCGGACGCGTAGTCCTCATAGAGCACGTCCACCGCGTATTCCTCGCCCTCCGGAAGCGTCAGATAGTTGAGCCCCTTCGTATAAGCGATGAACGCGATTTTCACGCCGTTGACGTTTTTGAGCAGCACCCCACCAAGGCTCGTCTTGTCATCCTGCGCCGCGTACGTTCCCACGTGAGAAATCCCTGCCGCATCAAGATACTGGATCGTGCTGCGAAGGCCGGAAAGGCCATTTTGAATGGAATACGTGTTTGCCGTCTGCAAAATGTCAAAGCCGATAGAGTTGAGCGTCTTGGCCAGCGACTCCGGCGCGCGGAAATCGGGCTTCCCGGCATACGGTTCGCCGCAGAAGTTGAGCTCCAGATTCCCGACCGTCAGATCCGCCGACACTGTGCTTCCCGAGACGGCGGCAAAGCTCGAGGTGAAATCGTACGTGCCGTCACTTTGCAGCGCGGCCTCCAGCTGTTCGTCATACATCATGATATCGCCCACGGCCGCAATCGTCACGGTCGTATCCGGCTCGGTTGGAACGGCCGCCTGCGATACATCCGTCTGCGCCGTATCCTGCGATGTCTGCTGCGTCTGCTCCGTTTTTTTGCGGGCGCTGCAACCGCGCACGATCAGAACCAGCGATAAAATCAGAATCACCAGCAAAAGCCCCAGCACAATACGCTGCTGCATCTTGCGGCGGCGGCGATCCTCAAGCCGTTTGAGCCGCCGGGCTTCTAATAATTGCTCGTCGCGTTCAAATTCCTGTTCGTCCATAAAACTCCTTTCCCGGCAAACTGCTAGCAAATCGCCGGTTTTTGCAATGCGTTCTGATTATAAAACAATGAAACTATTTTCATGATACAATAGCGTTCTAAGTATAAAACAACTACGCTATTTTCATTATACTATATCGCGCAATTTTGCACAACGGGGAATTTCTCCCGCGAAAAAACTCACACCTTGGCGAATGGCTTCAAATGTGTTACAATGGTAACAAACTTTTCAAAGGAGCGTTCCATGAAACATCGCCGCAGTTCCGTCGGGCGCACGCGCCTGATTTTGATTCTATTGTGCATCGTTCTAGCCGCCGCCATGCTCTGGTGCGCGCTGTCGCTCATTCTCCGGGTCGGTACGTATTCCGGCCGCACCGTGGGAAAGGACCCGGTTCAGGAGCAAACGCCGGTCGAACCGGTCGACCTCGAGCCGACCGTCCCGGAAAACAGCTACGACCCGGCAGGCTTTTATGAAGAGGGCGGCTTCAAGCGCTATAAAAGTGAAGACACCCTCGCCTCCGTCGGCGTGGACGTGTCGTCCCATCAGCAGGAGATCGACTGGGAGCTCGTCGCGGCAAACGGCGTGGAGTTTGCCATGATCCGCGTAGGCTATCGCGGCTACACCGAGGGCGAGATTCAGCCGGACGAGTATTTTGTCCAGAACATTGAGGGCGCGCGCGCGGCAGGCCTTGACGTGGGCGTGTACTTCTTCTCGCAGGCACTCGACGAGCAGGAGGCCATCGATGAGGCAAATTACGTACTCGAGCAAATTAAAGATTACCCCCTCTCCTACCCCGTCATTTTCGACTGGGAGGACATCGAAGCTGACGCGCGCACCGACGGCATGGACTCCGTTCAGCTCACCAAAAACGCCATCGCCTTCTGCGACACGATCGAACAGGCCGGCTACCGCGCTGGCGTGTATTTCAACCAGCGCTTCGGCTATGAGGAATTTGACCTCGAGAGCCTGCAGGACTACGTATTCTGGCTCGCCGAATACAACGACACGCCGAGCTTTTCGTTCCACTTCCAGATTTGGCAGTATTGCAACGACGGCCGTGTCGACGGCATCAAGACGGACGTGGATTTAAATCTTGCTTTTTTACGCGCCAAGCATTGAGATTTTGCTTCCTCCGGAAGCCCGGGGGGACTTTCTTGATAGACTAAGTGCCCGCGGAACGAGACGTTCCGCGGGCACTGCCTTACGTTTTGTTTTCCATTTCATCGTGTCCTCCGTTTCTGTCTGGCCGTATTTCGGCAAGTCCCAGTGTACCACAGGCCGCTTTGACCATCTGCGCAGAAACGAAAAGCAGCGGACGCCGAACGTATGATCTCTCAGCGTCCGCTGATTCCTTATGCTTTCCAAAGTTCCCCGTTTTCCGACGGAATCTTCAAAACCGACGCGTAGGGGTTGATGCCCACATCTACCCATTGGGCACCATCGAATTCGTCGAAGGTTTCCCATAAAATCGGATTGATTTGCCGGGACGATATAGGCATCGTCCCCTACGTACCAATCGAAAAACCAAAGAGGGACGGGCAGGAAACTTTATTTCCTGCCCGCTTTCTTTCACAAACGCTTATCCAAATCTCAGGGGACTCAAATGACGTGATACTCCTTCAGGAGCTTTTCAATATCCGTTCCCTCAATTTTCTCGAGCGCCTTTTTGACGGCGATCTTTTCGGCAAGGCCCATCTTCAGATCGGTGGCCTTCTTGCCGTCGCGGAGCTTCACGGTCGCATCGAGCAGCGCACGCACATCATAGACGCTGCCCCAGACCTCCGGCACGCCGCGGTCGACGTTGCAAAGCGTGTACACGGCCTCCATGCCGGTGCGCATCGAATACTCGGTGGTGAAGATCGTGTCGCGCGGGGTCTCGGCAAACTGGCCGAGGAAGGCAAAGTTCACAGAGCCGTCGGGCACGACCTTCGGGCGGTCGCCGTAAGCGCGCGGCATGAAGAAGGCATCAATATACGGCATCATGACGGGCACGGTGTTGGCGCTGTTCGTGGCCAGCTCCTCAATTTCACCATCGGGTACACCGATGTGATACAGCCACTCCATGCAGATCTCCTTGCCTGTGCACTCGCGCATGGGCTTTTTGACGAAATCACCGGGCTTGTCGGTAAAGAGGGAGTACACCCACACAAGGCAGTGGTCCTTCGGCTGCTCGCGGAACTGCGGCTGGCGGTTGATCGTCCAGCTTAAGAGCCACGAGGAGTCTTTGACGGAGACAATGCCGCCGGTGACGACGTGGCCTGTAAACGGGTCGCGCTTGCAGATCTTCTTGATATAGGGAATGATACGGTCGTCCAGCGTTTCGACTGTCGCGCTCATCCAGTTCGTCTTCTCGGGGTCGGAGCAGAACTTGTCGGGATGGCCGAACGCGGGGTCCTGCGCGGCGATCTTGCGCCACATGTCCCAGCCGCCGCCGGGTTTGAGCTCAGTGTTATAGGTTGCGGGCATGTTCTGACTGCCCATCGAGGAATTTTCCACGCAGCCGCCGTTCGTGATGAAGACCAGATCGTTTTCCGTAAGGTCAATGCCGTCTTCCTTGCCGTCGTGAATCATTTCGATGCGCTTTGCGGCCTTCTTGCCGTCGCGGCAGTCAAAGATCACGTTTGTGACCTGTGTGCCAAAATGGAACTGCACGCCGAAGCTCTCGAGGTACTTGACCATCGGCAGGATCATCGACTCATACTGGTTGTACTTCGTGAAACGCAGGGCTTTAAAATCGGGCAGACCTCCGATGTGGTGGATATAGCGCTGAATGTAGAGCTTCATCTCCAGCGCGCTGTGCCAGTTTTCAAAGGCGAACATCGTTCTCCAGTAGAGCCAGAAATTCGAGTTCAGGACCTCATCGTCAAAGTAATCGGTGATCTTCTTGTCCTGAAGCTCCTCGTTCGGCGTGAAGAACAGCTTCATGATCTCCATCGCACCCTTGTCGGAGATGTCGAACTTGCCGTCGGTGTGCGCGTCCTGTCCGCGCTTTTCCGTGGCACGGCAAAGAGAATAGTTGGGGTCCTCCTTGTTGAGCCAGTAATACTCGTCGAGAACGCTCACGCCCTCGGTCTCAATGGACGGAATCGAGTGGAACAGGTCCCACATGACCTCGAAATGGTTGTCCATCTCGCGGCCGCCGCGCATCACGTAGCCGAGGTTTTCAAACTTATACCCGTCGCACGCGCCGCCGGCAAGATCGCCCTTCTCCAGAATATGCACCCGCTCGCCCTTCATCTGTGCGTCGCGCACGAGATAGCAGGCCGCCGTCAGAGCAGCAAGGCCGCTGCCGACAATATACGCCGATTTCTTGTCAATGCCCTCGGGCTTCTTGGGTCTTGCAAACGCTTCATAGTTGCCGCTGGAATAATACATAACATAGCCTCCATTCAGAATCAAAAAACAATTGCCGGAAACATGACCTGCGGCGTTCTCTGTCAACCACTTTTGCCGCACGCTCTATGTTTCCCTTTCGATGACACAAGCATACTACGAAAGCGAAAGCTCCGCCATGTGCAAAACGCCCGCCGTGACGGAATTTCCATCACAGCAGGCGTAGTTGCATGATTTTTGGTCATCAGGCGGTCAATTGCCCAGAATTACTTTTTGAAGCTGTCTTTTAAAAGAACGCTGCGGTTGAAGACGAGGTGGTCCGCCTTGCAGTCCTTCGAGTCCAGGCAGAAGTAGCCCACGCGCATGAACTGATAGCACGGAGCCGTATGCGCTGCGCGGCCATCGCCCTCTTCATCGTATTTCTTCGCCTCGGCAACCAGCGCAGACTCGACCTTGCAGCCGGTGAGCACCGTGAGCGATTCGGGGTTCATGCACTCTAAGAAGTCCTTGTCCGCGCCGTCGGGCTGGGCATCCAAAAACAGATTGTCGTACAGGCGGACTTCCGCGTCAACGCAGGTTTCCGCGTCCACCCAGTGGATCGTCGCGCCTTTGACCTTGCGTCCGTCAGCAGGGTCGCCGCCGCGGGAGTCCGGGTCATACTCGGCGTAGACCTCGACGACGTTCCCATTTTCGTCGCGCTTGCAGCCCGTGCAGCGAATGAGGTAAGCGCTCTTGAGGCGGCACTCGGGGCCTTCCGGATAAAGACGCTTATACTTGGGAACGGGCTCGGGCAGGAAATCGTCCGTCTCGATCCAGAGGTTCCGGGAGAACGTGACGGTGTGCGTGCCCTGTTCGGGATGGACGGGGTTATTTTCGACCTCGAAGGTCTCAGACTGTCCCTCAGGGTAGTTCGTGATGACGAGCTTTACAGGACGAAGGACAGCCATCGTGCGCTCGGCGGTGTCGTTGAGGTCCTCTCGCAGGCAGTGCTCCAGCAGCGCATACTCTACCGTGTTCGCGGATTTTGCCACGCCGATGCGCTCGCAGAAATCGCGGATGGCGTGGCTCGTGTAGCCGCGTCGACGCAGACCGCAGAGCGTCGGCATTCTCGGATCGTCCCAGCCGGAAACGCGGCCCGTTTCAACCAGAAGGCGAAGCTTTCGCTTGGACATGACGGTATGGTCAATGCCAAGTCTTGCAAACTCGATCTGGCGCGGCTTGTGGTACGGAATCGAAATATTGCTCACGACCCAGTCATAAAGCGGCCGGTGCGCCTCAAACTCCAGCGAGCAAAGAGAATGCGTGATACCCTCGAGCGCGTCCTGAATCGGGTGGGCAAAGTCGTACATCGGGTAGATGCACCACTTGTCGCCCTGCCGGTGATGGTGCATGTAGCGGATGCGGTAGATGACGGGGTCGCGCATGTTGAAGTTTCCGCTCGCGAGGTCAATTTTCGCGCGCAGCGTCTTCGAGCCCTCGGGGAACTCGCCATTTCTCATACGCGCAAACAGGTCGAGGTTTTCCTCGACCGAGCGGTCGCGGTACGGCGAAACAGCGGGCTTTCCGATGTCACCGCGGTACTCCCGGAACTGCTCCGCCGTCAGATCGCAAACGTAGGCAAGGCCCTTTTTGATGAGCTCGACGGCGTATTCATAGTCCTTTTCAAAATAGTCCGAGCCATAGAAGAACCGGTCGCCCCAGTCAAAGCCCAGCCAGTGAATGTCGGCTTGGATCGCGTCAACGTACTCCGTGTCTTCCTTCGTGGGGTTCGTGTCGTCCATGCGCAGGTTGCACAGGCCGCCGAATTTTTCTGCCGTTCCGAAGTCGATCGTGAGCGCCTTGCAGTGGCCGATGTGCAGATATCCGTTCGGCTCGGGCGGGAACCGCGTATGGACCTTCAGCCCTTCAAACTGACCGCCCGGGGCAATATCCTCTTCAATGAAAGCGTCGATAAAGTTTCTCGACTCCAAAGGCTTTCTTTCTTCTTCCATGTGATACATCCTCTCTTGTGCGTCCTGATTCTCTGTATTATATACGATTTTACGCCGCAACGCAACGGGGAATTCTTCTTTCGCTTCAATATATGAATTTACCGTGAAAAATGCAAATTCCCTCTTTTCAATTTCCCAAAATTATTATAGAATAGGAAAAGAGTTTTATAAGGAGAGGTATGGCATGAGCGAACCAAAATATCATCGGGTACTGCTGAAAATCAGCGGCGAGGCACTGGCGGGCGAAGCGCACCGCGGGCTCGACTTTGACGTAATCGGCGGCGTGTGCGACGTGGTCAAAAAGTGTGTGGAGAAGGGTGTGCAGATCGGCATTGTCGTCGGCGGCGGAAATTTCTGGCGGGGTCTCAAAGACGGCGGCGACCGCATGGAGCGCACGAGAGCCGACCACATGGGCATGCTGGCAACGTGCATCAACGCCTTAGCGGTCGCGGACTGCCTCGAGCAGCGCGGCGTGGCGGTGCGCGTGCAGACGGCCATCGCTATGAACCAGATCGCAGAGCCCTACATCCGCAGCAAGGCCATCCGGCATCTGGAAAAAGGCCGCGTCGTGATCTTCGCCTGCGGCACCGGAAACCCGTTCTTCTCGACCGATACGGGCGCTGTCCTGCGCGCGGCAGAAATCAACGCGGACGCGATCCTGCTTGCCAAGAACATCGACGGCGTCTATTCGGCAGACCCCGCAAAAGACCCGACCGCGGTTCGCTACGACGAAATTTCCTACGACGAGGTACTCGCGAAGCATCTGGCCGTCATGGACTCGACCGCGACATCCCTTTCCATGGACAACCACATTCCCGTGCAGGTCTTCGCGCTGAAGGACCCCGAAAACATTCTGCGCGTGGTCATGGGCGAAAAAATCGGAACGATTGTGAAGGAGGAACTTTAACATGGCAGATCTCAAGCAGTTCGAACGCAAAATGGAAAAAACTCTGGAGGTGCTCGCCTCCGATTTCGGCGCCGTCCGCGCAGGCCGGGCCAACGCGCAGGTGCTCGACCGGATCACGGTTGAGTATTACGGCACGCCCACGCCCGTCGGTCAGGTCGGCACGATCTCTTCCCCTGACCCCCGCACGCTCGTCATCCAGCCGTGGGACGGCTCGCTTCTGAAGGTCATTGAAAAGGCGATCCAGACCTCAGACCTCGGCATCAACCCGCAGAACGACGGCCGCGTCATCCGCCTCGTCTTCCCGCAGCTGACCGAGGAGCGCAGAAAAGAGCTCACCAAGCAGGTCAAAAAGTACGGCGAGGACGCGAAGGTCGCCGTCCGTAATGTCCGCCGCGATGCTGTTGACTTCGTCAAGAAGGCCCAGAAGAAGGGCGAACTGACCGAAGACGACCAGAAGAAGGCCGAAAAGGACATTCAGGAGCTCACCGATAAATACATCAAGAAGATCGACGAAATGTGCGCCAAGAAGGATAAGGAGCTCATGGAGATTTAATCCATCTCCACAGGATTGTGTATTCTTCCGGGGTGTTCGTAGGGGGCGATGCCCACATCGCCCCAAGGGCACGAACGAATTCGCCGGAGATTTTCAGGAAACCGGATTTTTCCGCCGGGTCGATGTTGGGCATCGACCCCTACGCAATTTTATTAAGATTACACAGTTTTGTAAGATTACGCGTTTTTGTAAGACTACACAATTTTGCAAACCAATTCGCAACCATCCGCAAAGGCCGCCGCTCGGCGGCTTTTGTTTTGAAAGGGAGACAATATGGCAAGTACAACTCCGAATATTCCGGCGCTGGACCCTGCGCGCATGCCGCGCCATATCGCCATCATCATGGACGGCAACGGCCGCTGGGCGCAGAAGCGGGCGCTTCCCCGTACGGCGGGACACAAGGCAGGCGCGGAGACCTTCCGCCGCATCGCGACCTGCTGCAAAAATTTAGGGCTCGAGTATCTCACCGTCTACGCGTTTTCAACCGAAAACTGGAAGCGCTCGGAAGACGAGGTCTCGGCCATCATGCGCCTTTTTGAAACGTATCTTCACGAGGCCATCGACACCATGGAGCGCGACCAGATCCGCCTCAAAATCTTGGGCGAGCAGGCGCGCATCAGCCCGGAGCTGCGCAGGCTCATCGCGAAGACCGATGAAATTTCCGCGCATTACGACGGCTTTCAGGCAAACGTCTGCATCAATTATGGCGGCCGGGACGAAATTGTCCGCGCGGCCAAAAAGTTTGCGGCGTTGTGCATGGAAGGCGCTATGCAGCCGGAGGAGCTGACGGAGGGCCTTTTCTCCGGGTTACTCGATACCGCCGGTATCCCCGACCCCGAGCTCATCATCCGTCCTTCGGGTGAGATCCGCACATCGAACTTCCTGCTCTGGCAGTCGGCGTACGCGGAATATTACTTTACGGACGTGCTCTGGCCGGACTTTGACGAAGCGGAGCTCAAGAAGGCGCTTTTGTCTTATCAGAGCAGAAACCGCCGGTTTGGAGGTGTCAAATGAAGCAGAGATTACTTGTGGCCGCCGTCGGCGTTCCGGCGCTGCTGGTCATTTTGCTGGCGCTGCCGCCGGTCGCAACGACCATCCTCATATGCCTCATAGCCGGCATCGCCTCATATGAGCTCATCCACACGGCTTGTAAGCAGCCGCGCCCCATCGTCTATGTCTTTACCATCGCGTGCACGCTCGTGTGCGTGGTGAACATCGAGCTTCCAGGGATCGTCTGGCCGGCCGCGGCGTTTTTGCTCCTGACGGCGCTTTGCCTGATCGCCGTTCTGACGCACGGCAAAGCGGGCGCGATGCCGTTTTCGGACGTGGCGCTCTGCATGCTCGCGGGCGTAATGTTCCCCGTCATGTACAGCTGTATCGGGTATCTGCGGCAGACCGGAAAGGTTCTGGTCCTCATGCCGTTTGTCGTCGCGTTCGTGGGGGACTCTGCCTCCATGCTCGGCGGCATGGCCTTTGGCGGCAAGAAGCTCTCTCCCTACGTTTCCCCCAACAAGACCATCTCGGGCTTTGTCTGCGGCCCCGTCGGCAGCGCCCTTGGCATGGTGATCCTGGGGCTCATTGAAAAAGCGGTGTGGTCCTTTACCATTCCGCTCTGGTATCTTGCCGTCATCGGCGTGGTCGCCAATCTCTTCGGGCAGCTCGGAGACCTCACGACGAGCCTGATCAAGCGCGAGGTCGGCGTGAAGGACTACAGCCACCTGTTTCTGACCCACGGCGGCATGCTCGACCGGTTCGACTCGACGCTTTTTATCGCCCCGGTCGTGTACGCCATGATGTTCCTTGCGGAGGCGATTGTATGAGCAGCTGTATTTCGATTTTAGGCTCGACGGGCTCCATCGGCCGGCAGACGCTGGACGTGGTCGACAAGCTCGGTCTGCGCGTGGCGGCTCTGACGGCGAACCGGGACGTGGACCGGCTTGAGGCGCAGTGCCGCAAATACCGCCCGAAGCTTGCCGCAATGATGGACGAAGCGGCTTACAAGGAATTAAAGGCGCGTCTTTCGGATATGAATATAACAGTCGTGCTGGGGCTCGAGGGGCTCATCACGGCGGCAAGTCTCCCGGAGGCTGACACGGTCGTCACGGCCGTCTCCGGCATGGTCGGCCTCAAGCCCACACTCGCTGCCATCCGCGAAAAAAAGCGCATCGCGCTTGCCAACAAGGAAACTTTGGTGTGCGCGGGCGAGCTTGTGATGGAGCAGGCAAAAACATACGGCGCGGAGATCATCCCCGTCGACTCTGAACACTCGGCGATTTTCCAGTGCCTGATGGGAAACCGCGACAAAACGCAGATCAAGCGCCTCATTCTCACCTGTTCCGGAGGGCCCTTCTATGGTCTTTCCCGCGCGGAGCTCGCCGAAAAGAAAAAGGCCGACGCACTGTGCCACCCGAACTGGAAAATGGGTGCAAAAATCACCATCGACTGCGCGACGCTTATGAATAAGGGTCTGGAGATCATCGAGGCCATGCGGCTTTATGATCTGCCGCTCGAGAAGGTCACGGCAGTCGTGCACCGACAGTCGATCGTCCACTCGATGGTCGAGTTCACCGACGGCGCTGTTATGGCGCAGCTCGGCGCGCCCGATATGCGCATTCCGATTTCTCTTGCCATGACGTATCCCGAGCGGAAGCAGACGCCCGCGCCCGCGCTCGACCTTCTGTCCTGCCCGCCCTTGACGTTCGCGGAAATTGACGAGGGAAGCTTCGACTGCTTCCGCCTTGCCAAAGAAGCGGCAAAACGCGGCGGCACGGTCTGCGCGGCCATGAACGCGGCGAACGAAGAGGCGGTCGCGCTCTATTTGCAGGATGCCATCGGCTTTTACGACATTTCCGAGTTGGTTTCCCGCGCGATGGAGCTGCCGTCTGTGGAAAATCCCAAGCTGCGCGATATTCTAAATGCCGACAAGGCCGCGCGTGAGCTTGTCTGGAGCCGTTTTTTCCGGTAATTTCGCATTTTTTATCATCAGGTGATGCTATGTATATTTTACTCGCAATTTTGATGTTTGGCTTTCTGATCTTCATCCATGAGCTGGGGCACTTTCTCTCGGCGAAGCTGCTTGACGTACAGGTCAACGAATTTGCCATCTGCATGGGGCCCGTGCTTTGGCAGAAGAAAAAAGGCGAAACGACCTATTCTCTGCGCGCGATTCCGATTGGCGGCTTCTGCGCAATGGAGGGAGAGGACGAAGAGTCGGACAATCCGAGAGCGTTCCCGCAGAAAAGCTGGTGGCGGCGGCTGATCATCCTCGCTGCCGGGTCGTTCATGAACTTCGTCGCGGGCTTTCTTGCGATCGTCCTTCTCTACACCGGAGCCTCTGCCTACTCCGCTCCCATCGTCACGGACTTTTTTGAGGGCTGCCCGTTAGAGTCCTCCGACGGCTTGCAGGTGGGCGATGAGCTCTACAAGATCGACGGCCGGCGCGTGTATCTCTACTCGGACGTTGGGATGCTGCTTTCCCGGAACAAAACGGGCGTATACGATGTCGTCGTGAAGCGAAACGGCGAGCTGGTCGAGCTTCCGGATTTTGAGATGAAGCCGCAGCTTTATACGGTCGACGGCCAGCAGGCGTATAAATACGGGCTGTATTTCGGCACCGTACCGGGTGGATTTTCCAATTGCCTCAAATACAGCTGGTACACGGCGATGGATTTCGCGCGGCTTGTCTGGATGAGCCTTGAGGATTTGGTGTCCGGGCTCGTATCGGTGAGCGATATGTCGGGCCCCGTCGGCATTGTCTCGACGATTTCCGAGGTCGGCAATCAGTCGGCCACCGTGCGCGACGGCCTTCAGAATATCGCCTATCTCGGCGCGTTTATCGCGATCAATTTAGCCGTCATGAACATGCTGCCGCTTCCCGCGCTCGACGGCGGACGCATTTTTCTGCTGCTTGTCAATTCCCTTTTTACCGCCATTACGAAAAAGAAAATTCCCGCCAAATACGAGGCCTATGTCCATGCCGCCGGTATGGTACTGCTGCTGGGCTTCATGGCGTTTGTAACCTTCAAGGACATCTGGAAGCTATTCACATAGAGGTGTGATACAAATGACAAAACAAATTACCGTCGGCAAGGTCAAAATTGGAGGCGGCGTGCCGGTTTCCATCCAGTCGATGCTGAACACGAAAACGACCGACGTAGAGGGCTCTCTCCGGCAGATTCGCGAGCTGGCCGCGGCAGGCTGCGAAATCGCGCGGCTGGCCGTTCCGGATATGCAGGCGGCGGAAGCTTTCGGCAAAATCTGCGAAGCCTCTCCCCTGCCGCTTGTTGCCGACATTCACTTTGACTACCGGCTCGCCATCAAGGCAGCGGAAAACGGTGCGGCCAAAATCCGCATCAACCCCGGAAATATTGGGGGAGAAAGCCGGGTAAAAGCCGTCGCCGACTGCTGCAAGGCGCACCATATTCCGATCCGCATCGGCGTGAACGGCGGCAGTTTGGAGAAAGACCTTCTTGAAAAGTACGGCCATCCCACGCCGGAGGCTTTGGTTGAGAGCGCGTTTTCCCATATCCGACTGCTTGAAAAATTCGGCTTTGACGATATCTGCGTGTCGATGAAATCGAGCTCGGTGCCTCTTATGATGAAAGCCTATCAGCTCTTTTCCGCGCAGTCGGATTACCCTCTGCACGTCGGCGTGACCGAGACCGGAACGGAGCACATGGGCCTCATCAAGTCGGCCATGGGCATTGGCGGCCTGCTCTGCATGGGCATCGGCGACACGATTCGCGTGTCCCTGACGGCAGATCCCGTGCGCGAGGTCTATGCCGCGCGCGACATCCTCAAAGCCGCCGGGCTTCGCCATGACGGGGTCAACATCGTCGCCTGCCCCACCTGCGGCCGGACGAGAATCGACCTCATTGGACTTGCAAACCGCGTGGAAGAGGCGCTGAAAAATTGCAAAAAGCCCATCACCGTCGCGGTCATGGGCTGTGTTGTGAACGGTCCCGGCGAGGCGCGCGAGGCGGACGTCGGCATTGCGGGCGGCGACGGCGTCGGCATGCTCTTTGCCAAGGGCCAGATGCTTCAAAAGCTTCCTTACGACGAGCTCCTTCCCGCGCTTCTTTCTTACATTGATACGCTGTAACCGCATTTCATACACGTCATATCTTTCCGGGATTCCTGCAATCAACGCGTAGGGGGCGATGCCCACATCGCCCCAAGGGAAGTTACGAATTCGCCGGAGATTCCCGTTAAATCGGTTTGTAACGCCGGGTCGATGCGGGCATCGACCCCTACGTCTCTATTTAGGATATACTACATATTTGAGGAACCACCATGCAGAACCTTCCGTTTGACCATTTATTCTGCAATTTCATACCGGGGCAATCGCTTTCCGGAAAGCTGGACGCGCTCGTCATTGAGCACGCTGAGCTTTCGCGCGAAGAGCGCACGCTGACCCTCTGGCTGTTCAGCGAAACGTATCTCACGCAGAAGGATGAAGCCACGTTGACAGACGGCCTGCGGGCGCAGTATGGCCTGCGGCGCGTGGAGCTGAACCTTCGCTTTCCCGAGGCGCTTTTGCCGAACATGGACTTCCGCGACCTTGCGCAGGTCTTTATCAAGGCCTACTCCCCTGCTGCCGGAAGTCTTGCGGGGGCAAAATACGAGCTTGAAAATAACAAGCTCACCATCCACCTGCCCGCAAACGGCAAGGCAGATCTGGAGCCGCACATTCCCAAGGCGCAGAATTTCCTCAAATCTCGCTTCGGCACCTCCCCGGAGATCGAGATCACGGCGCACAGCGCATTAGAAGGCCGGGCGCTTTTCGACGAGACGGCCAGAATCCGCCGCGAGACCATGGCGCAGGCTCCCGCCGTGCAGGTCAAAGAGGCGGCAAAGAAATCCCCCTCGTCTTCTTCCTCGCAGGCTCCCTCCGGCGACATGATCTTCGGCCGACCGTTCGGCGGCGAGGTCGTGAAGATGAAGGATTTGAACCTGGATATGTACCGCGTGGTCGTGGCGGGCAAGGTCTTCGCCGTCAACCACAAGGAGCTCAAAAAGCGCAACGCGTGGGTCGTGAGCTTCGACGTGACCGACTACACCAGCTCCGTGCGCATCAACCAGTTCATGGAGAACGACAAGGCAAAGCCGATTTTAAGCGGCATCTCTCCCGGTATGTGGGTGAAAATTCAGGGTAAAATGACCTTCGACCGGTATGATAATGAGATGGTCATGCAGCCGAACGCCATTGTGAAGCTGCAAGCGCCCGTGCGGATAGACACGGCGCCTGAAAAGCGTGTGGAGCTGCACCTGCATACCAACATGTCCTCGATGGACGCTTTAACCTCCGTCTTTCCCAAGGCTGGCCCGGACCGGAACGTCATCAAACGCGCCGAGAGCTGGGGGCACAAGGCCATCGCCATTACCGACCACGGCGGCGCGCAGTCGTTCCCGAATGCGATGCACTCGGCCAAGAACATCAAGATTCTCTACGGCTGCGAGGGCTACTACGTCAACGACGTAGACGACCGCATCGCCGTTCACGGGAGTCTGGACGCAAGCTTCGACGACGAGTATGTCGCCTTTGACCTCGAGACGACGGGTTTATCTTCTCAGCACGACACGATCATCGAGATCGGCGCGGCAATCATGAAGCGCGATCAGGTGCTTGATACCTTCCAGACCTTCGTCTCGCCTGGCAGAAAGCTTCTTCCCAAGATCATTGAGCTCACGGGCATTACCGACCAGATGCTGGAGGGCGCGCCCACGGTTGAGGAAATTCTCCCGAAATTTCTGGACTTCGTGGGAGACCGGCCTCTTTGCGCCCACAACGCGGACTTTGACATCGGCTTCGTGACAGCCGCATGTGAGCGCCTGAATATCCCCTTCCAGCCGACCTACGTCGATACGCTCGTTCTGGCGCAGAACCTGATGCCGGATTTGGGAAAATACAAGCTGAACATCGTGGCCGACGCTTTGAGCCTGCCGGAATTCAATCACCACAGAGCCTCCGACGACGCGATCACCTGCGGCTATCTCATGATGCGGTTCTGGAAAATGCTTGACGAACAGGGCGTGCATACGCTCAGCGCCGTCAATCCCAGAATGGCGGAGCTTCGCGCGGGCGGCCGCATTTTTGACCGCCGGGCAAAGCACATCATCGTGCTCGCCAAAAATTCGATCGGTCTTCGGAACCTCTACCGCCTCATTTCCTACGGCAACCTCAAGTATTTTAAGCGCGTGCCCATCATGCCGAAGTCGGAGCTTCTCAGATGGCGCGAGGGACTCATCATCGGCTCTGCCTGCGAGGCGGGCGAGCTCTTTCAGGCCGTTATCAATCACAAGAGCTGGGCCGAGCTCAAGCGCATCGCGGAATTTTACGATTACCTGGAAATTCAGCCCATCTGCAACAACCGCTTCATGCTGGAGAAGGGCATGGCAGAGGACGAGGAAGAGCTCAGAAGCTTCAACCGCACGATCGTAAAGCTGGGCGACGAGCTCGGAAAGCCCGTTGTCGCAACCGGCGACGTGCACTTCCTCGACCCCGAGGACGAAATTTACCGGCACATTCTGCTTGCTACCAAGCAGATGCCCGACGCGGACAAGCCGCTTCCCATCTACTTCAAAACGACCGACGAGATGCTGGAAGAATTCTCGTACTTGGGCGCAGAAAAGGCCTACGAGGTCGTCGTCAAGAACACAAACATGATCGCCGACTGGTGCGAGACTGTTCGCCCGGTTCCCCACAACCTCTTTGCGCCGAAAATCGAAAACTCTGTGGAAGACCTCAAGGCCCTCGTCTACGGCAAGCTCCACCGGCTCTACGGCGAAAATCCGCCCGAGCTCATTCAAAAGCGCGTGGATACGGAGATGCACGATATTATCTCGTGCCATTATGACGTAATTTACATGTCGGCGCAGAAACTGGTGCAGAACTCGCTCGAGCACGGGTACCTGGTCGGCTCCCGAGGCTCGGTCGGCTCGTCGATCGTCGCTTTTATGTCGGGCATTACAGAGGTCAACTCCTTCCCGCCGCATTACAGGTGCCCCAAGTGCCAGTTCACAACCTTCGAGGTGCCGGACGACTGCGCCTGCGGCGCGGATCTACCGGACGCAGTGTGCCCGAAGTGCGGTACGCAGCTTGATAAGGACGGCTTCAACATCCCGTTTGAAACCTTCCTCGGCTTCGGCGGCGACAAGGTTCCTGATATCGACCTCAACTTCTCGGGCGAGTATCAGGCGCGCGCGCACGCCTACTGCGTCGAGATGTTCGGCTCCGACCATGTCTTCCGCGCCGGAACCATCGGCACGGTCGCGGAAAAAACGGCCTACGGCTACGTCAAAAAATACCTCTCCGAGCGCGAGATGACCGTCAGTAAGGCCGAGGAAAACCGGCTCGCGTCCGGCTGCGTCGATGTCAAGCGCACGACCGGCCAGCATCCGGGCGGCCTCGTCGTTATCCCGCAGGAGAACGAGATCTGGGACTTCTGCCCTGTGCAGCACCCTGCTGATGACAAGGACTCCGAGTGGATCACGACGCACTTTGAATACCACTCGATGGAGGAAAACCTTTTAAAGCTCGACATGCTGGGCCACGATGACCCGACGATGATCCGCATGCTCGAAGACCTCACAGGGGTGGACGCGCAGAAAATCCCGCTGGACGATAAGGACACGATGTCCATCTTCACGTCCAGCAAGGTCCTCGGCTTTGAAAACGATCCGATCTTAGGCCCCGTCGGCTCGTGCGCGATCCCCGAGTTCGGCACGGGCTTCACGCGCGGCATGCTCCAGGAGACGCAGCCGACAAAATTCGATACGTTAATTCGCCTCTCGGGCTTCTCACACGGCACGGACGTGTGGCTCGGCAACGCGCGCGATCTGATTTTGTCCAAGACCGCCTCCGTCAACGACGCCATCGGCTGCCGCGACGATATCATGCTGTACTTAATCAAATGCGGCATGCCCGAAAAGCGCTCGTTCAAGATCATGGAGGCCGTCCGAAAAGGCAGGGGCCTTCCCGAGGGCGCAGAGGACGAAATGAAGGCCGCGGGCGTTCCGGATTGGTACATCGGCTCTTGCAAGAAAATCAAATACCTCTTCCCGAAAGCACACGCAACAGCCTATGTCATGATGGCCTTCCGCATCGCGTGGTTTAAGGTCCATGAGCCGCTGGCGTTCTATGCAGCGTACTTTTACCGCAGAAGCCAGAAAGGCGGCTTCGACGCGGCGATGATGACGCACGGCATTGACCTTGTCAAGCAGAAGCTCCAGGAAATTGACGAGGCGGAGGACGCAACGGCGAAGGATGACGATCTGTTTACGACGCTTGAGGTCTGCTACGAATTTTATCTGCGCGGCTTTTCGTTCGCGCCCATCGACCTCTACCGCTCGCACGCAACAAGATTCGTGATCGAAGACGGAAAGCTCCTTCCGCCCTTCGTTTCCGTCTCGGGTCTCGGCGAAACGGCGGCGTGGGACATCATGGAGGGCCGCGAAGGAAAGGAATTTTTGTCTATTGAGGAGTTTTCCCTTGCCTGCCCGAAGGTATCGAAGACGCACATTGAGAACCTCAAAGCCGCCGGCGCGTTCGGAGACCTCCCGGAAACGAGCCAGATCACCCTTTTTTGAGCGCACAAAAGCGCAGATGCAGCTGCATCTGCGCTTTTGTTATGCCAAGTATTCCAAGGAATCTGCCCTCCTACCCGTAGGGGGCGATGCCCACATCGCCCCGTTGGGAATGATCGAATTCGCATTGGATTTGCATAAAATCGGTTTGTACCGCCGGGTCGATGTGGGCATCGACCCCTACGCATTGATTCAGGAAATCCTGTAGGGGCGGATGCCTCTGTCCGCCCCTACGAGATGGTGCGTCCTCAGAACGTGGCCACCTGCTGCTCGGCGGGTACAGCGGGGCTGATCGAAATCGCGTTCAGGATTGGGCCCACGCCACGGTAAAGGCTGTGGTAGCGCACCTCGACCTCTGCTTTGACCGTGACCCAGGATCTTGCCTTGAGCCCTTCGGCTCCCACAAAGCGGCAGGGAAGCCCCATGAAGGTGATGTCCGCTTCGCAGCAGGTCATGACGAACCGGCCGGGGGCGAACATGCCCTCTTTTTCCTTGCGGAGCCTTGCGACCTGCCCCTTGAACTCGACGGTCTTGCCCTTATACTTGTCGGGCTCCTCGGTAATATCGCGGTAAAACAGCGCGTAGTCCTCGTCCTCGATCTTCACGACCGGCGCGTTCAGATCAAACGGCAGCGGGTCTTCGATATCGTCCTGCTTTGTCGTGCCGTCGGTGTATTCATAGAGAATGTTGATGCGTCGGTTGACAGCTCTTGCGATTTTGTGATACTCCATCACATCGGTTCCGGGCGCCATGCGGTTGAAGACCACGAGCTCCGCGCCCGCGAGCTTATCGACCGTCAGCTGGCGCATGTTCTGGTTGTAGGACAAAAACGTGTTCGCGTCCGCGAACATGACCTCCTGCGCGATCTGCCAGCTGTCGGGCGTTTTCAGATAGAAATCCGCCGCCAGATGCATCCCGTTGAGCTCGACGATCACGCGCTCGGCATGGTGCTTTTTGCGAAGTGCCTCCAGCTTTTCCTCGCTCAGGCCTTCGTAATCCATCGTCTCAATGTAGACGTTCTGGGAGGGGTAGGTGGAAATGTCGTATTCCTCCTCGCCCTCCTCGAAGACCAGCAGCAGCGTCTTTTCGCCCGCGTTGAAGCGCTCATCTTCCAGCGTCTCCTGAATGAACTTCGTCTTGCCGGACTCGAGAAAGCCCGTGAAGACGTACATCGGAATGGTATTGGGCATAGGGCCTCCTTATTCTCCGAAGAGCGAAGCGATAGCGCTTTCGTTGAGCTTCGAGCCGATGACGCAGACGCGGCCGGTGATCATTGCGCCGCCCTCGCGGATATCGCTCTCGCCGGGCACATAGTCGAAGTGGATCCAGCGCTCCGCGTCCTGCGAGGCAACATAGCCCTTTGCGCGCAGCACCATACCGTATTCCGCGGCGTTCTCCAGCTGCTTCAGGATGCCCTCGATCTGCTCGGTCGTGAACTTCTTGTGCGTCTCCATGCCCCAGCTGACGAAGACCTCGTCCGCGTCGTGGCCATGGTGATGGTGATGATGATGGTGGTGCTCGTGCTCGTCGTCATCCTCATCGTCATGATGGTGGTGGCAGGAGCACTCCGGGTCGTCGCACTCGTCGTCATCATCGTGGTCATGATGATGGTGATGATGCTCGTGCTCGTGCTCGTGCTCGTGCTCGTCCTCATCCTCGTCGTCGTGATGGTGATGATGGTGCTCATGCTCATCCTCGTCATCGTCGTCGTGATGGTGGTGGCAGGAGCAGTTCGGATCGTCGCACTCGTCGTCATCGTCGTGATCATGATGATGGTGCTCGTGCGCCTCTTTTTCGAGTTCCTCGAGCTCCATCGCAATGGAGGTCTTCTGCTCCATGGCGGCCATCAGCTGCTCGCCGGTCAGCTGGTCCCACGGGGTCGTGACGAGCACGGCGTTGGGGTTGTGGTCGCGGATGAGCTTGACGCACTCGTCGAGCTTCTGCTCCGAAACATTCTGCGTGCGCGAGAGAATGATCGTGTTGGCGGTTTCGATCTGGTTGTTGTAGAACTCGCCGAAGTTTTTCATATACATCTTGCACTTCGTCGCGTCGGCCACGGTCACAAAGTTTCCGAGCGTCACATCGTCGGTTGTGACCTTGCGCACCGCGCCGATCACGTCCGAGAGCTTGCCGACGCCGGACGGCTCAATTAAGATGCGGTCGGGCGCGTACTCGGCGATGACCTTCTTGAGCGCTCTTCCGAAGTCGCCCACGAGCGAGCAGCAGATGCAGCCGGAGTTCATCTCGGTGATGTTGATGCCGGCCTCCTGCAGGAAGCCTCCGTCAATGCCGATCTCGCCGAACTCGTTTTCGATCAGAACGAGCTTCTGGCCGTGGTAGGCTTCCTGGATCATCTTCTTGATGAGCGTCGTCTTGCCCGCGCCGAGAAAACCGGAGTAAATATCAATTTTTGTCATACAAAAACACCTTCTGTTTTAATTTTTACCGTAGTTAAGTATAGCACCTCTGTCAAGCTGTATCAAGTGGATTTCTTAGCCGGATTTCAAATTCCGGCGAAAAGCGATTGACAAACGACGGCCGATATGATAAGATAATATCCGGCTTTGGAGCCAGTATTCGGAGAGATGTCCGAGCGGTTTAAGGAGCTGGTCTTGAAAACCAGTGACACAGCAATGTGCCGTGGGTTCGAATCCCACTCTCTCCGCCATTTCTTTCCTGCATACGGATTTCATTTTTCGACCTGCGGAAGTACCCAAGAGGCCGAAGGGGCTCCCCTGCTAAGGGAGTAGTCGTCTAAAAAGCGAGCGAGAGTTCGAATCTCTCCTTCCGCGCCAAAGAAGAAACCCTGTAATCTCAAGTGATTACAGGGTTTTCCTTTGTATATCAAGGCTTTTACGCATTTCCTGCGTAACATTTATTTGCGATGCGTATCAATTATTTGGCACGCAAAACACAATTTTGACACGCATTTTTGCCACGGAATTTGCCACGCTTTTTGCCTCGTCATAGGGACTTTATTTTTCTTAAAACAGAATCATATACCCTCCGGTTTACAAGTGAAAGCGTGTCCATGAGTTCATCAACGACCGTCCAAGCCTTCGCCTGGTCTTTCCCGGCTACCGCAAGCAAAAACTCACTGTC
Source organism: uncultured Clostridia bacterium (assembly GCA_937967235.1). Lineage (GTDB taxonomy): Bacteria > Bacillota > Clostridia > Oscillospirales > Oscillospiraceae > CAG-170. Next base: position 9,490 of record CALCJW010000121.1, on the reverse strand, counting down.
CCCGTACTCGCCCACAGTAGCCGGTTCTGCGGTCACAGGGGCGGGAGCGCCGGAGTAGTAACCCACATACCTACCGCCGTCGCCCCGTTCCTCTTCCTGCATCTTGTCGCGTATCACATATAGGTTCGCCAGCTTGGCATAATTGGGATAGCTGGATTCTTCGTATTCCAGCCGTGCTATTTCCTTTCGGATTTCGGCCTCATCCAGCATGTCTGTCCCCCCTATGCCCGGTCGATCTGCTCCATGCAGCGCCGGATAGCCTCGCGCGTTTTGTCATCGTCCGCGTCGCGCATCATGTCTTCCAGCGTCGAGCGCATATGCTCCCGCGCGTCGGTGCGGCTATACCGGCCCATAGAGTCCCGACGCCTGCCCCGGTAAGAGCTGCCGCGCCCATACGTGCCGCGCATATCGGCTTCCCACTCACCATCGCGGGAATAGCCGCCGTCCTCAAGCATTTCGATTTTGTAGGTGTTCTTGATGGAACTCGTCAGCTTCTGGATAGCGTCCAAGTCACCGGCGGACATTTCTCGCTTGTCGGCGATATCGTCCAGCTCCTTGCAGAGCATTTCCCGAAGATTTCTTAAATCGTACATATTCCTTCCTCCCTTCATGCTACTCTCTCGACGGTCAGATTGCTGTTCGCGAAATTGACCGCCTGCGTACTTGTATTACGCATACCTACCGTCACACAGCAGCCCTTCAGTACGCAGACCTGTGCAGAGACGTAGATATTAAAATAATTCTCGACTGCTGCCGGAGTGACCGTAGCCGTAGCGTTTGCCAGTGCTTCGCCGTTGATGGAAAGCGCTGCGGTAATCGCTTCGACCGTACCGCCGGTCGGAATGGCAATATTGCCGCCATAAGATACCTTGAAAACCGCCTTGCACTGATTGGTCAGCCCGCGAAGTGTGACCTGCCCGCTGCCCTCGCGATGCGCAATGCACGGCTTGCTGTTGACCGCTGTTTCGGTCAGAGGCACATTCTGACCGGATGCGACGGAGACGATATTGGAATTCGTAAATTCAGCCAATTCCATACACCTCACTTTCATTTGCACTCTTTCCTGCGCAGACAGGCATAAGCGATGCCATCATTGAGGTGATAGATTCAGCATAATTCGGCTTTTCCATTTCGTCGACGGTTTTTAAGATCAAACCATACGTCGACAAATCCATCACACTCATTTTGTTCAAATCCATATCCATCAGGTAGTCAATGTACTTTTCTTTCACGTCCTTGAATGTTGCCATAAAATCATTCCTTTCTAAAAGCGTCGAATTCGACACGGTTAAAAATAGCGGCGGGACGATCGCCCCGCCGCGTTTCTCGAGTATCGGCAAGGAACCGATCATTTCCGTGACCTCACGAAAAAGCTCTACGTTATGGAGTTAAGCGCAGTTGCAGCAGCCGGTGTTATAGCCGCAGCCCTGATTGTAGCCGGTGTAGCAACAATTCGGATTCTGCACGATGTAAGCCGGTCTCGCGGGCGGATTGTAGTATGCAAACTGTCCGCTCACATAGTTCCGCAGATCAAGCGTCTGCGCGTTCTGGCTAGCTGCAAGCTGTGCAGCAAAGAGCTGCTGGTTCTGCTCTGCAATCTTGCTGTCCTTCGCTGCAAGCTCCTGCGCGGTCAGGCGCTGATCGATGCTTCGGAAGCCGCTGTTCATGGCATCGATAATGTCACGCGTGGTGTTCTGAACGGTGTTTCTGGTGTCGCAAGCCTGCGAAGCCATGTCATACCGCACCTGCGCAACGGCTGCACGGTTCTCGCAGCAGCACTCCTGCGCCTGCATTGCCATGTTGTTGAGCTGCTGCATCAAGGCTGCCTGCTGGTTGCAGCGGGAAAGCTCTGCATTCCCGAACCCAGTAAGCAGGGAGTTGTTCACGGCATAGAATCCATCACACAGCCCACCATTGATGATATCCATCTTGCGTTCGATGTTGGAGAAGTCAGAGGCCAGAACATAGCCGTCAACTACTCCGCCGGAATTGTTGCGGTTATTGCCGAAGCCATTACCGCCCCAGCCACAGAACAGGGCGAGGAACAGGATAATGAACCACCACCCGCCATCGCCTCCGAATCCGCCCCAGCCGCCGGAGCTGCCGGAAGGGGATACGTTCATGGTCGGCTGAATGCCGCCATCAGAAAGACTCATAATCATTTCTCCTTTCGTAGATTTTGAAATTTATCTCAATCGTGCGCACGAATTGAAATCTTAATTATCCAAGAAGCTGTTGAAACTGGCTTGCCGCCTGTTGTAGCTGGTTCAACTGCTGCTGCGAGATTTTCCCAGACTGTACCAGCTTCTCAACCTCCGCCCTCGGGTCTCCCTGAAAGCTCTGCTTGAACTGTTGAAACTGCCGCACCATATTTTGAAACTGCCCCATAGCCCCGGGCATCTGCCCGCCGCCGAGTGCATTAAACAGTGGATTCATTTTCTGCCTCCTTCACCTTTCTAACGGGCTTGACGCTCAGAGCCGCCACCTTTGCCGCCAGTTCGTCAAAGTCCTTGCGGGTCACGTATTCCACTGTAGGCACTGTTTGCGGTGCTGTGGGGCTCACGGGGGCTGTAGAGCGCTCTACGAGGTCATACGTTGTCATTGTTGGTTTACCGCTTGCGTCGGCTTTCTTCACATACACAACCGGCGCATTCATGTCCCAGAGCGTGACGGCGTTATTCGGCGCGACGATAAATTCGTTTGCCGCCTTTTCGTTCGGAACCCAGATGATAGACTGTCCCCCGCTCGGTTGCTGTGACTGAGGTTGCGGAGTCGGATACTGCATCGACGGCGCAGGCTGATACTGTGGACGCATCATTGGTTCCTGCATCATGGGTGGTTGATTGTAAATCGGCTGCTGATACACATAAGGCTGTTGTCCGAACATCATTTATCCTCCTTTTCCCAATAGAACAGTGGAATTTCGCTCCCAGAATCCCACGTGTCAAAATACGTACCATCTTCCACGCACACAACGTGGCTTGATAACGCCAGCACGTACGCGCCGCGCGGATGGTCTCTTGCGAATTCCTCGGCCGTATAGCAGTCCGGGCATGTGTTCGGCACAACGTTCCGGGTAAATCCCTGCTGCCGGAGGTACGCGCCCCAGACACTGTTCGCCGACGGCATGTCCCCCATTTTCAAACCCTGTAGGCAAAGCCCGACGTATGTTTCATCCCAGCTCTTTCCCGTCGCCTTCGCAATCGCCCGAACGGTACAGTCTCCGACTTGTTTTCCTTCCGGGTTTGGATTGAAATAAGAAAAGCCCATACCGAACACTCCTTTGATGTGTCCAGTATGGGCTTTCCCGTATTTTTGTGTGCCTCAATTTTGCATCACTTTTGCTTATCTTGCATCTCTTTAAAATACGCGAGGCTCCAAACGCCTTGCTGCTCGAGCGTGAGGCATTTGTCAAAGTTGTCGGTAAAGGTCTCGATGTCAATTTTGCCGTACTGTTCGGCGATTTCGCGGTCGATATCTTCCGTTGCCTTGCCCATCGCGTGGAGCTTGCGGACCATAATGGTTGCCCACTTGATGGGAAAACGTTGCGCGTTGTCGATGTCGCTCTGACTCCGTGTATTTGTGGCCTTGCGGCAAATCGCAAAGATCGTCGCCAGCGCCTGAATCTGCTCGGTTGTCATATCAGATACCTCCCTGTTTATATACTCACCAATCCAGCCCCGCAGGAGCTCATTTGGTGTTGTCCCGTCCTCTTTCGCTGCTGCCTTAAATCCTTCAGCAACCTCACGCCGCACTCTGGCGGCGACGTTTGTCATGTTTTCGGCCTGCCACTTTGCCGTGGCGCGTTTTTGTGCCTCAGTCGGCATTGCTCGCCGCCTCCTTTTTCCGCTGCCGGTAGGCAGCTTGATTTTTTGCAAGCCGCTCGCGCTTGCGGATTGCCCGGCACGCATCCGAGCATGTGTTTGATGGCGTGCTCCCCATGATGGGAGCGCCGCAAACGGCGCATAGCCTGATGCCCGTTTTGCGTTCGCGGGCGATCCCGTCGAGCCGCTCGGCGTTTTGCCGATTGTATGCCCGCTTCGTGGGGGCGATATTTTCAGCAAGCGCGGGCGCGGCGCAAGCCCGGCAATACCGTTGCCGGCTGCTGCTTACAACGTATGGTGCGCCGCAGCGCTCGCACAGGTCGACGCTCCCGAGTGGTCGAGATGCGCCGCCGCTTGCCCTATATTTGCGCGTGGCCTCGCGGCTTGCCGCCTTCCGGCAATCCGGGCACCGGCGCGCACGGGGTCCGCCGGGGAAGACAGCGCCGCAATCCATGCAGGTGCGCTCCCGGATCACGGTCGCCGCCCTCGCTTTTGGCGAGCAGCCCGGGCAATAGAGCGCCTCGGTCTTTTCGGCGGCAAATGGTTTGCCGCACATCCGGCAGATCCGGGTGTGCATCAGCCCACCTCCTGCATGGCACAGAGGTCGGCGGCTTCGCGCGCCTCGCAGACGAGCGCGAAAGCGTCCACGCCGAGGACACCGGACGCGGAGGCGAGGATATCCTCGACCTCTTCGGGCGCGTCGATGGACGCGTCATCCATCGTGCCATCGACGTAGCGCCAATGGTAGCCGTCGGCAATGATGCCGACGTATACGCGGCTGCCGAAGTCGCCGCACGATGCATCGTCGACCTCGACGGCGACGAGCTGGCCGTTGATCTCGGCCACGAGGCCACCGGCAAACTGCCAGTATCCGCCGCCATTGTTGGCGGTATCGGGGTTGTATGCGGGGTTGGTTGCCCAACCCCATGCAGAAACGATGCTGATGCTCATGTGTGTCCCTCCTCTCAGCAAGGCATAGGGTCGTCGAGGTCCGCCGCACGGCGCAAGGCTGCTTTTACAGCCTCAAGGTCGAAACTCTCAACGGGCTCCGAATTCGCAACCATCATCTCTGCCATGATATCGCCGGTTTCGTCCATGTAAACCTGCGCGTTCACGGCATTCGCGAAGCGGGTCAGCAGATCGGCTCCGTCTTTATACGGTGCCATTTTCTTTTCGCGGTCTGCTCTGATCGCCGCGAATTCAGTCTCCGTGATAAACCCTTCGCACATAAACTTGTGCGCCGTTTCCACCTCCGCATAAATTCTACTTTCGATGGTGCTGAGTTTATTTGACGCATAGTAAAGTTTCTTTGTATTGATGCTCTTGATTTCCATTGTTTGTTCCCTCCCGGCTTTCGCCTTGCTTTATCTTATGGCCTTATTATATAGTATTAAACACTATATGTCAAGTACTTTTTTGCAAAAATACAAAAAATAAGCGCCGATTTCCCGGCGCTTATCTCAGTTATACAGTTTGTTGGATGTCCGCTGCATCTCCCGCACGATACCAGGCAGGCGGCGCTGCACCGTGGCACGGCCAAGATACAGCTCTGTGGCAACGTCAACCTGTGGAAGCTTATCCACAAAGTAGAGCTGCGCGATCTTTGCGTCTTCGCGGCCGAGATTCGATTGGTAAATAACCGTCTCCATATCCCGGCGCATCAGTCCGCCAAGCTCCGGCGGTAATTTGCATCTGGCTTGTGGAGCCATAGCCCCGCCCCCTTACTTCATCGCTTTTGCAAGTTTCTTCAAGAGGTCATCGCCGTACTTATAGGCGGCGAGATAGTTGATCGTGCCGTCGGTCAAACCGGCTCTTGCCTTGATCGTCCGCTTGGCTTCCTCGACGGCCTCGTCGACCTTCACGGTGTCGTACTCGACCCACGGGAGCTTGCCGTGCTTCTGCCAATTGCGGGCGTGGTATCCGGCTTTTGTGCCGATGTTCTGGACGGCGGTGATCTGTGCGCCGTTGTCCCAGATCGGGGTGCATTCGACCGCCAGACCGTCACCGATGTACATTCCCCAGTGGCCGGGCATCCAGAGACCTTCGCCGGGAATGAGTTTGTCCCAGCCGGTCGTGGATACGTCCTTGCACTTTGCGATCATGCCGTCGGCGGAAACGTCCGGCACGCTGTTCGAGGCGTACCTTGCGCCGCCGTAGTAGGCATTTTTGTTTCCGTTCCAGCCCCAGAGGATGCCCTTTGTCAGGTTTACGCAGTCAAAGCCATAGACAACTTTCCCAATCAGACTGCGCAGATACGTGACTCTGCCGCCGGTGTACCAGTCCGGGTACTGGGCGGATTTCTCGTCAATGATCGTCTCGCCTACAGGGGAGCCGAAGCAGCCCCACATGTAGACGGTCTTGTAATTCTTCGCAACGTCAATGTGCCTGCGCACAAGCTCGGATGCTTTCATCATTTCTTTTCGCCCTCCTGCGGCGTACCCGCACTATCAAGCACATCCTGCGTCTTCTGGGACTGGGTCCCGAAATAAAACGCTATGATGACCGCATAAATGGTCATAAAGTCCTGCGAGATTTTGCCCGCGACGGACATGTACGCAAACACCCCCGTCAGGACCAGTGTGACCAGGCTCTTGACGCTGAGCAGGTTGCCCAGCCGCTTTTTGATGTTTTCCATATGTACCCCTTTCATTCTACCGGTTCATTTTTCTTCGCGAATACTCGTTTAAATGCCAGCAAGCCCAGCTCTGAGACTGCTGCGCCCCCGGCGTAGCCGAGTACGTCAGACAGGTCGACCGACGTACCAAGCTCCGGGTTGCTCCCGACTGCGATAAGGACAGCGATGGTTTTCAGCGCGCACGCCCAGATCAGCACCATCGTCAGGAGTCTGAGCAGATAGATGACGATGGTGCGCGCCATCTCGCCTTTGCTCCACTTGCCTTTTACCCGCATATCTGCCTCCCGTTTTATTGCGCGCTGCTATGCTCGCACTGCGCCTCCAGCTGATGCAAAAACTTTTTCACTTCGCCATTTCCGCCGAGCTTAACGTATTTCTGCCCGGCAATCAGGCGCTCGGCCATCGGCATTTCCTCCGACATGATCGTCAGCCGCAGGATTGCAAGATACTGCTCGTCCTGATGCTTTTTCATGCCGTCGAGCTTCTTGTCGATCTCGGCAAGGTGGGTACCCTGCGTCGTGGCCTTGCCGCGCTTGCGCTGGATGGCTCCAACGATGGAGCGGATGATCTCCGCCAGCGCAGACGAGCCGATCACCGCGCAGATGATGGTGATAATTCCGGTGCTCACATAGTCCTCCTTACTCGACTTTTTTCCAGACCGTCGGGGCGACCGTCGGGGTAAACACATTTCCGTCCATGAGCGACTCATACAGCTTGTCGTCCCACCAGCCTTTCTCGCCCTTTGCGAAGGCCAGTGTGGAGGTAATTACCTCGGGAATGATTCTGTACCCGTCCCGGTACTGCACGTCCTCCCAGAGCGCAGACGCTTTGTCGGGCGTGTTCTGTTCGGTGTCCCAGAGGTCGACGGCAGCTTTTTTGATCTTGCCGTGCCAGTTGATGCGCGTGCCCGCTTTGACGAGGCTGCCGCCGCCGGTAAGCGTCCCCAGCAGCTCCGGCGCGAGGCTGACAGTCTTGTCGTCCAAAGCGCTTGCCGCCTGCTCGATGTACGGGCGCATTTTTCGTGCCCTATCGGTGTACGTCATGGTGCTGCCTCCCCCAGTAATATCTTTGCCGCCGTCTCGGTGTCGGCAAGCCGCTCACGCAGCTGCTCCGGGCTTGCCGTCTCGATGTCAAAATTGTCTGTGACAAGCTTATCCGTCTCCGTGTAGGTGTGCGGCGCGCCGTCAACGTCGATGGCCTCATCGTACTCTGCGCCCGTCTCCGCTTGCCGGATGAGATAGCCCGCATCTGAATACGTACGGTACAGCTCCACGCCGTCTGTGCGCGTTTTGTAGTGCTCTCTTACGATCATGCTCACACCCCCACAATATGGTCTGCCAGCGAGCTCCAGTTTGTCGCCGCTTTCCACGCGTCCACCAGAGAGGCAGGTACTCGGATTTCCAGCTGCGGATGTGTTTTATCGAACGCATTGACGTTGGCCAGCGTGGGTACTGCCGTACAGTGTGTAAAGTCCACAAACCGCAGCGGATAACATCGTTGAAACACCTGCGCCGGGATGCTCGCGATGTCCCCGAGGCATGTCACCCTGCGCAGCGCGTGGTCGCCCTGAAATGCGGCAGCGACAAAGGTTGTAGCGTCCGCCGGGATGGTGACTTCCAACAGAGAGACGCAGGCCGAGAAAGCTCCAACTCGACCGTTGACAGCCTTGATGTGGACGCGCTCGAGGGACTGTGCCATGTAAGCATCAGTCATATCAAAGTTTACCTGCCGGACTGCTGTATTTGCGATGGCATAATCACTTGTTTGCGTCGTCCCTTTCGGCGTCGCGATTGCGCGGAGATTGGTGCAATTATAAAATGCTTGGATGAACGCGGAACTAAAAGCCACTGTTACGGCGCGTATATTTGCAGCTTCTTCAAACGTTCTCCACGGTTCGAAAAGCACGCTAGCGGGGACAGATATGCTCCTGAGCCGGGTGGCGGCAAAAAACGCACGTTCCGTCACCTTTGGCATTCTTTCACCGATTTCCACCTTTGCAAGCATCGAGCAGCGGCCACTATCTGTTTCGCCGTTTGCAATCAGCATTCGATCATTTGAGCCATTTCCAAGGTTCATCTTCGCACCCTCTTTGACGCTCATAGTGATCACGTATGAGCCGCTGGATGCGTACACATGCCGATGTTCAATCCAAGAATCGGCATTTTTTGATTCCGGGGTCGTTCCGTCACCCCAGTCAACAGTCGTGGCGTTTCTTGGGTCCTGCCAGTAATTGAGCACGAAATCGTCCCACGTCTCGGTGTCCACGTCGACATAGATCCTTGTCTTGCCGTCATCGGTAATATACAGCGCGCCGATATCGAGCTCACGGCCTGCGTCCTTGATGTCTTGGAGCGTCCAGTTCCAGCCCTGACAAATTAAGCCGTCATGGCTCGGAAGGGGCGGCAGCTCTGTCTTTGTGGCCAGCTCGGCGAGTGTCCAACTGTAAAGGAGCGTCCCGTCGTAGTCCCAGAAATTGATGTCCGACTCCTTGGGCGGTGTGGTGTCTAACGTGCCGGTGATCTGCGCGCCCGAAGCGTCGTGCGCCGTCACGCCGGATTTGAGCGTCGCGGGAGTGACGGTATCGTCCGCCGTATCCACAAAGCGCGCCGTGCCGCCGCCCGTCTTCGGGACGTCCAGTGCCGGGACATCCGGATACGACGCGCCCGCGATTGTTACGTTCTGTCCCATTGTGCCCTCCTTACTGGATCGTCAGCACTTTGGTCAGCTCGTCCTGCGTGATCGATGGAAATTTTGCCCGCCCGGTCTTCCGGGTCAGGCTGTTGGCGAAGAAGGTGATGCCGGTCGGCACATTGTCCTCCGTCGCGGTCGCGGACACGTCCACAGCGGCGACGCGCACCTTTTTGAGCAGTTTCCCGCTGGAAGGAGTCACGTCCTGCGCGGCCGTGGATGGCGTGGCCTGCTTCTCTTCCACCTGCACGTACTTCTTGATCTCCGCACCGTTTTTGTCGCCGGAGACATATCCGGCGGAGACCGCCGCCGATGGCGTGACCGTAATCTCGTAGTCCGTCAC
>CALCJW010000120.1:0-11253 GCA_937967235.1 uncultured Clostridia bacterium | reverse complement strand
AGTCGCAGTCTGGGGAACGGACGTGCCGTATTTGCAGTCGGTCGAGAGTCCCGGCGAAGAAATCGCGCCCCGGTTTTCTTCGCAAGAGATTTTCGCACCCGCGGAATTTTCCGAGATTCTGCGCGCTGAAAATCCGGATGTGCATCTGACTGGAAGCCCGGAGACGTGGGTGGGGGAGACGGCGTACACAGAGGGCGGAAGTGTGGAGACCTGCGTCATCGGAGGCATAGCCTTTTCCGGAACGAAGCTCCGGCAGCTGTTTGGCCTCAATTCCGCGCGGTTCACGCTCATGCTGAAAGACGGGCAGTTTGTTTTCGATGTGCAGGGCTTCGGTCATCGGGTGGGCATGAGCCAGTACGGCGCGGAAAGCATGGCGCGGCTCGGTTTTTCCTACCGGACGATCCTGCTTTATTACTATCAGGGCGCGGAAATAGGGCGCTATGAAGCATAAAAAATCCGCCCCGGAAAACCCGGAGCGGATGCTTGATTTAAAATTAGAACAGGTTCAGAACAAAGGTCAGAACCAGAAATGCCGCGCCGATCCACTTGGTCGCACTGGCAAGCTTTGCGTCGAGCGCCTTGGACTTGTTCTTGCCCATGAAGCTGTTGTCGCTGCCGGCAAGGGCAGAGGACAGACCGGCGCTTTTGCCGGACTGAAGCGTCACGATCGCGACGAGCGCGACGGCGAGAATAACCTGAATAACGGTCAGAACAGTGTGAAGAGCAGTCATAATTTCCTCCAAACGTAATTGCCGTCCTTCACCGGCAGGCGGCTCGCCGAAATGCGTTCACATTCAACAGGCACATGGCCTTTACATAGCAAACAAAATTATACCACAGATGGGAACAGAATTGCAAGAACTTTTTCTTGCGAAACCACAAAATGTGCGAAAAATTACGATTTTGTGACCCACGTATTGGTGGCTGCGCAGGTGAGGTAGGCGTTGATGAAGCCATCGAGGTCGCCGTCCATGACGGCATTGATGTTCGAGGTCTCAAAGCCTGTGCGCGTGTCTTTGACGAGGGTGTAGGGCATGAAGACGTAGTTGCGGATCTGACTGCCCCACTCGATCTTGAGCTGCGTGCCCTTGATGTCGGAGATCTTGTCCAGATGCTCGCGCTCCTTGATTTCGATCAGTTTCGAGCGGAGCATGCGCATGCAGGTCTCCTTGTTCTGGAATTGGTCACGCTGCGTCTGGCAGGAGACGACAATGCCGGTCGGCTTATGAATCAGGCGCACAGCCGAGGATGTTTTATTGATGTGCTGGCCGCCCGCACCGGAGGAGCGGTAGACCTGCATTTCGATATCCTCGGGGCGGATGTCCACATCCTTCGTGTCGTCCGCGATTTCGGGAATCACTTCCACAGCCGCAAACGAGGTCTGGCGGCGGGCGTTCGCGTCAAAGGGGGAGACGCGCACGAGCCGGTGCACGCCGTTTTCGCTCTTGAGAAGGCCATAGGCGTTTGTGCCCTCAACGAGAATGCTGGCGGATTTGATGCCTGCCTCGTCGCCGTCGAGATAGTCGAGAATTTTGTAGCTCAAGCCGTGGCCCTCGACCCAGTGCGTGTACATGCGGTAGAGCATCTGCGCCCAATCCTGCGCCTCCGTGCCGCCTGCACCGGCCTGGAACGAGACGATGGCGTTGTTTCCGTCGTATTCGCCGGATAGAAGCGTCTCGAGCCGCTCGCGCTCCATCTCTTCTTCGAGCGCCGTGTAGCCCTCTTTGAGTTCGTCCAGCATCGAGTCGTCGTTTTCTTCAATGGCCATCTCGCAGATCGTCATGAGGTCTTCCCAGTGGCTGCACATTTTTTCATATCGCTCGACCTTCGCCTCGACCTGTCGTGCCTGCTTCATGACCTTCTGCGAAACCTCCGCGTTGTCCCAAAAGCCCGGGGACTCGATCTGCGCGTGCAGACGCTCGATATCCTCCTTACAGCGCTCGATGCCGAGCGAAGCGGCCAACTCGTCGAGCTTCGGTTTCAGACCGTTCAGCTTGACCTTATACTCATCAAATTCAATCATCATAGTTCGTCAATCCCAGTATTTCAAATTTTCATCGTAAATCCTGAGGTATTATACCCTAAAATACAGAACATGTAAAGAGGGAAAGAAGCCGGTTCATGCTCCTTTCCCTCGATTTTACCGGTCAGCGCTCACTGGCGCGCCATTCGCAGTCCGCGAAAATCAGATCGTCCACGTCGCCCTGCGGCGCGGGCACAAAAATAGGCGTATCCATTGCCGTTCCCTCCAACCATAAAAGCATTACCTTTTATTCTATGCGGAAGAAACGGAAATAGACCTGAAATGTTAATCACAGAACACAGACGCCTGCATGCGCTTGCAGGCTTCGATGACGAGCGCGTGCGGAAGCGCCAGATTCAGGCGGATGTGGTGCGCGCCGTGGAACGGACGGCCATCCTGCCAGCCCACGCCCACGTCCCAGCCGCGCTTTAAGATCGTGTCCATCGTGAGATCGTGCGCCGCACAGTACTGCGTGCAGTCGACAAAGACCATGTAGGTTCCCTGCGGCTTCGAGCACGTGACGCCGGGAAGCTCATTTTTCAGGAAGTCGCAGACATAGTCGATGTTCGATTGCAGCACCTCGCGCAGCTCCGTCAGCCATGCGCGGCCTTCTTCGGAGTAAGCGCCGATGAGCGCGTGCATGGAAAGAACGTTCATTTCGTCGTAGTGGGAAAGGGAAGACTCCTTGTCCACACGGTCGCGGAGCAGTTTGTTATAAATCACGTGGTAGCTTCCGACGAGACCTGCGAGGTTGAAGGTTTTGGACGGGGCATAGAGCGCGATGGTGCGCAGCTTCGCGTCTTCGCTGATGGACTGTGTGGGGATGTGCTGGTAGCCCGGCATGGTGAGGTCCGACCAAATCTCGTCGCTCACGACCATCACGTCGTGCTTGCGGAACAGCTCCATGGCCTGCTCCAGCTCCCAGCGCTCCCAGACTCTGCCGCAGGGGTTGTGCGGCGAGCAGACGATAGTAGCGTGGATCTTATGGCGGATGATTTTTTTCTCCATATCCTGATAGTCCATGCGCCAGACGCCATGTTCGTCCCGTTTGAGCTCGCTGTGGATGATATGGTAGCCGTTATTCTCAAGGCTGCTTGTAAAGCCGACGTAGGTCGGGCTCAGGACGAGAACGTTATCCCCCTTAGAGCAGTAGACGTTTAAGGCTGACACAACGCCGCCCAATACGCCGTTTTCGTAGCCGATGTGCTCCGGAAGAAGACCATTCACACCGTTCTGCGTCTGCTGCCAGTCGATGATGGCCTTGTAATATGCCTCCGACGGGCGGAAATAGCCGAAGAGGGGGTGCTGGATGCGCGCAGCGATGGCCTGCGGAATGGTAGGGACGGTTGCAAAGTTCATGTCCGCGACCCACATGGGAAGAAATGTCGTGCCGTTCTTCGGTGCGTCGGGAGAAAAGCCCGGCATGGAGCCGACACCGTCGACAGCCAGCGCGTCCATTCCGCGGCGGTCGTAAATGGTCGTAAAATCGTAATGCATGATATGCCTCATTTCTGTTTGTTTGCCGAAAACCGGCGGATTGCGGTACTATTATAATACAACCGGTTCCGCTCTGCAACCCGTGTTTGCCGACTTGCCCGGACGGGATGCAGAGAAGTCATCCGGAGCAAGGAATGGAAGAAACGCTGACCTCCTGCGATTTTCCCAGAGAGCATTGGACGCGTATCCGTACCAACAATGTGATCGAGCGGCTGAACCGGGAGATCCGCCGCAGGGCTCGCGTGGCGGGCACCCAGTGGAGCAACAAGAAACACATGAACATGAAGCACTTGGAAGCGGTCATGGATGACGTTTCCGTTGCCGGCTGACTTCAGGTCTGCCGGAGTCTGCAAATAAATTTGCGCATAAATCTTGACGGTACCAGATTCGTTTTGCGGGAAGTTAATCGCGGCGGAAAATGTCTCTGGTATAGACCTTTTCCGCGACATCGTCGAGGCACGTATCATACCGGTTGGCGATGATGGCGCGGCTTTGCTGCTTGAACGTACTCAGGTCGTTGACGATGCGGCTTCCGAAGAAGGTCGTGCCGTCTTTTAAGGACGGTTCGTAGATGATGACCGTCGCGCCCTTGGCTTTGATGCGCTTCATGACGCCCTGAATGGACGACTGGCGGAAGTTATCCGAGCCGGCCTTCATGGTCAGGCGGTACACGCCGATGGTGCAAGGCTGCTCGGCGGCGGCGTTATACTGGTTGTCCTCCACGTAGCCGTAATACCCCGCCTTTTGCAGCACACGGTCGGCGATAAAATCCTTGCGCGTGCGGTTGGACTCGACGATGGCTGAGACCATGTTCTGCGGAACGTCGGCGTAGTTCGCAAGCAGCTGCTTGGTGTCTTTCGGGAGGCAATAGCCGCCGTAGCCAAAGCTGGGGTTGTTATAGTGCGTACCGATTCTGGGGTCGAGGCAGACACCCTGAATGATCTGCTGCGTGTCTAGTCCCTTCATCTCGGCGTAGGTGTCGAGCTCGTTGAAGTAGCTGACGCGCAGCGCGAGATATGTATTGGCAAACAGCTTGACGGCTTCGGCTTCTGTAAAACCCATGATGAGCGTGTCGATATTCTCCTTGATTGCGCCCTCTTGCAGCAGCTGCGCAAACGTATGCGCTGCATTGACCAGCCGCTCGTCGTCCATATCCGTGCCGACGATAATTCGGCTTGGGTACAAATTATCGTACAATGCTTTCGATTCGCGCAGAAACTCCGGGCTGAACAGGATATTTTTACAGCCGTATTTTTCTCTGACCGCTGCGGTAAAACCGACCGGAACCGTGGATTTAATGACCATAATGGCATCCGGATTGGACTGCATGACGAGCCGGATGACCGACTCGACCGCCGAGGTGTCGAAGAAATTTTTCTCGCTGTTGTAGTTCGTGGGCGCAGCGATGATGACAAATTCTGCGTCCCGATATGCCGCCTCTGCGTCTAACGTCGCCGAGAGATGGAGCTGCTTTTCCGCCAGATATTGTTCGATGTACTCATCCTGAATGGTCGACTTTCGGTCGTTGACCAGCGCGACGCGCTCGGGAATGACGTCAACCGCCACGACCTCATTGTGCTGCGCCAGCAGCACTGCCAGAGAAAGACCCACATAGCCGGTTCCGGCAACGGCAAGTTTCATACAGTTTCTCCTTGTTCATAGAACGGAACGGTTCGGTTGACGTAACCTTCTGTTGCATGCGCATTTGGCTTGATTTGACAGAGATTCCCAAGCACGACGCAGTGCGATGGAATATTGCAGTTTACATAAGTATTTGGTGCGATCAGCACGTCGTCGCCGATTATTATATTGCCGACGATGGTTGCGTTGATCCCGATCCATACGTTGTTTCCGATGGTCGGAACGCCCTTGCGCGCACCGCGATTTTCCTGACCGATTGTAACGCCCTTATGAATATTGACATTTTGTCCGATCCGGGCAGAAGGGTTAATGGTAATGCAGTGCGGGTGCCCGAGATACAGCCCGCCGCCGATGTCGCAGTCTATGGAAAGGTCAACCAGATGGGAATTGCGGGTTAAGCGAAAAAGCACGCGGTACAGCATACGAAGCGGGGGAAACGTGGCGGCCTGCGCCTTTCGATAGTATTTTTGAAATTGCGGCATTTCGTTCTTCCGGGGGTAGCGCGCATAATCAAGTTCTAACCGAGACGGCACAGAATGCCTGTTTGACATTGTAAAGGCTCCCTTCGAGGCGTAACAGGTTTCACATATAAAAATCGTGGTACCACTGCGCAAACCTTCGCAGACCCTCACGCAGGGGCGTGTGTGGCTTGAAGCCGAAGTCGCGCTCCAAGGGGGCCGTATCGGCGTAGGTGACGGGAACATCGCCGGGCTGCATGGGGACGAGCTTTTGATGCGCGGCGAAATCGTAATCCTCCGGCAAAACCCCGGCGCGCACCAGCTCTTCGGACAAAATCCGGACGAAATCCAGCAGGTTCTCGGGTTGGCTGTTGCCGATGTTATAGAGCGCGTAGGGCGGAACGGGAAGGCCATCCGCGCCCGTTTTCCGCTCCGGCGGCCTGCGCATGACGCGGAGCACGCCCTCGACGATATCGTCGATGTACGTAAAGTCGCGCTTGCAGTTTCCGTAGTTGAAAATCTGAATTGTCTCGCCGGCGCGGAGCTTGTTGGTGAAGCTGAAATAGGCCATGTCCGGCCGGCCGGCGGGGCCGTAGACGGTAAAAAAGCGCAGGCCGGTACAGGGGATGTCATAGAGCTTGGCGTAGGCGTGCGCCAAAAGCTCGTTGGATTTTTTGGTTGCGGCGTAGAGCGAGACGGGATTATCCACCTTGTCCTCGGTTGCATATGGAACTTTTAGGTTGGAGCCGTAAACGGAGGAGGACGAGGCATAGACCAGATGTTCGACCGGATACTGCCTGCAAGCTTCCAGAATGTTGTAGAAGCCAATGATGTTGCTTTCGATGTACACGTCGGGGTTCGTGATGGAGTACCGCACACCCGCCTGCGCGGCGAGATTCACGACGATCTGCGGCCGGTATCGCGCGAAGAGGTCGGAAATCAGGCGCTTGTCGGCAAGGTCTCCGCGGATGAACGTGAAGTTCTCGAACGCCTCGAGCTCTGCCAGCCGCGCCTGCTTGAGCCGGACGTCATAGTAGTCGTTCAGATTGTCCAGCCCGACGACGTGCGCCCCCGGCTCGTCCGTCAGAACGCGCTTCGCCAGGTTCGCGCCAATAAACCCGGCCGCGCCGGTAATGAAAATTAGCATACGTTTACGTATCCTTTCGCGGTTTCTTGTAGAAAACCAGAGAAACAAGAGAAATGAACAAGGCTGCAAGAGCTGTTGTAGGAATTGCAACCAGAACCCATTGCAAATAGCTCGAAACTGTAATACCTGAAAGAATGTAGTGCCCAGCGAAGCCAATTAGCAAAAAAGGGACAAGGCTGCAACACAGTCTTTTCAGAAAAAGCTTTACAGGACGCTTGCAGATTCTTTTTGATAGATACACCACATAATAGATGAGCCGCGTGCTAGTTGCGGCCAGCGTACCAAACGCGATTCCGGCCAGACCGTACCGGTTTATCAAAAGAACGGAAAGCAAAATGTTAATTGTTGCCTCCCCGTATGCAATCACCTGAGTCTGCTGGAAATGACCGGCTGCAATCACGACGGCGTGATAAGGCTGCCGGATGCAATAGACAAGAGCCGCGAGAATGATAAAAAACGCGAATGGCGCGTCGATGTAATTGGTGTCCCTGATTCCGGCGGTGTACACTCTGACAAAGGGAAGAATTAAAACATACGCGGCCGAAAAAGCAATCGTCGCAACCAGAGAAATCAGCGTTTCGTATTTTGTAAAGCTTGCGTTTAGCTCGTCAATCTCGTTTTTCGCGATCATATCACCGAAATTCGCTTCCATCCCTGCGGAAAAAGAAGAGATGATATTCTGCAAATTTGTGATGATCATATTGTAGACAGAGTAAACAGCTACGCCTTTCAGATTTCCATATAGGGTAAGAATTGCAATATCCGTATTCGAGTGGAGAAAGAAAGCAATGTGCTGTCCCAAGCCTGTCCATTTCTGCGTTAAGTACTTCTTGCTGTGGTCGACGTTTTTCTCAAGATGAAATAGCCTGTGTGCGTATGCATTCATCAGAATGGGACGAATGATAAAGACAAGACTGCTGCCAAGCTTCACCTGAATGATATCGCAATTGTTCTTGAGTAAAACAAATACGAGCGCAGCATTCAGGACCGTTGTAAATAGCTTGATCAGGTTAATGACATATGTTCGCTGCGCGGCCTGAATGAGAACGGAATACGTAATTCCGACGAAGTATTCCGCAAATGTCGACAGACTGATAACGATGACAAGCCAGAAGGTAGCTGTCCAGTCAAGCGCTTCAAAATGCGATATGCGTTTGTAAAAAACGCCAAGGACGAGGACATATGCAAAAAAGATATACGCGACAACTCTGAAAAAATCCCGAACTTCTTTGACAATACTGCTGATTGCCTTGGCATCTCGTTCAGCCAGCGGTTTATATAAGGCCGCTCTGGCAACGCCGCCAATGCCGCCCTCCAAAAGGGTGATATAGGCCAGAAACTGCGCGATTGAAGTCGTTGCGCCGTAGACCTCTGAGCCAAACGCGCGAATCTGCCATCGTGGCAGCATAAACGCACAGGCAAATGAGCCAATCTGACAGAGCAGCGTTATTACAATATTCAGCTTTGCACGGACTGTTCTGCTAGTTGATTCTTCTTCAAATTTCATGCTTTCCAATGCGTCTTAGCGAAAGCCCACACAAAATGAGCCAATCTAGTTTCAAGGTAAAAAGAAGATATATTGCGTTAACAAGAAATCGGTTTTTTCGCACCGTATATCGCTTCCTGCGCAAATATGTCTGATAAAGTTGGGCGTCGCGCAGCTTTGAAAAAAGCCGCAGCTTGTTTTTTGCCGTAGTATCCAGACGAGAAATTGTAAGCATGTCGCTTACAAGAATCGAAACGCAGTATGCTCTGCAATCCGCATAGTCTTTTTTCGTAAAATTGCCCATGCAATCGATCAGCTGAAAAGTATATTCACGGACCGTTTTATCACAGGAATACGTCTGATAATTGATAGAATGCGTCATGCTTTCCGGATTGATCGTGTAATTATACAGGCGGTCTGCAATAAATGCCGGGCGTGTACACGCAGCATAGATAGGGAGGCTTTGTAGCAAATCTTCTCCGTATTTAACCCAGTACAAATGTGTGTAATCGTAATTTTCTAAGAGTGATAAGCGAATCGCTTTCCGACATAGCGAGTTGTATGCATTGTCAAAAAGGACAGTTCTTAGAAACGCTCGCTTATCAGGAACTACACCAATTGTAGGCGGATTTGAGCCGTGTTCGCCGACTTTTTCCCCGTGCTGCACCAAATCAATTCCGAAAATAAGCAGGTCAGACTGATAAATCGCGATTGCTTGTTTGATAATTTCCAATGCGTTTGGTTTTATGGTATCATCAGAATCCAAAAAGAGAGCAAATACTGTGTCGTCCCATTCCATGCTCTTTGCTGCGCGTATTCCGGCTTGCCTTGCAGCTAATGCACCTGCGTTACGCTGATGGATAACAGAAATTCTGGTGTCACGTTGAGCATAAGCATCGCAAATTGCACCGCACTGATCTGGAGAACCATCGTCAACAAGAATGAGACGAAAATTCTGATACGTCTGATTTAAAACGGATTGAATACATGCGTCAAGATATTGTTCAACCCGATATACCGGAACCAGCACGCAAAAACAAATCTTCTCGTTTGGAAATTCAATATTGTCCATTTGTGTTACTCCACAAGATTGGCGGTAATAGACTCCTTCAATCCGCCTACATCACAATTCGCCGTATCAAAGCTGAAGCCAACTTCCAATTTCTAAATCTTGATCTCCATCAAAAGCACCGAAACCCGAGTCGTTAAAAAAAGTAAATTCGCCAAAATAGAGTTGATTGTTTGCGTGATACCAATCGACTCGAAGGTGCGGAAATCCTTGCGATAAAATGCGTGATAAATGCATCATTTCATCCGCGAATACTGGCTTATTTATTATGCCATTTGTCGTAGGCATATAGGGCTGGCGAAAATAAGACTTATTCCAATCTGTATCATAAAAGGATTGCGTATGATGTATAAATCTGCCTTTGTGTATCACAATTAACTTCGGTTCGCCGTTGAAACAGAATACTTTATAGTCGCTAAGTTCATCTCCACCACCTGTGTCAACCATGTATTTCTCGGCGATGATTTTTCTGGGAACGTCCTTATATGGCCATTCTCTTCCGGGGAGGTAATAGTCCTGCCGAAGCCCCTTTCGCAGCTCGCGGCGCACCTTGCGCAGGTCGAGGGTGGACTTATCCTTACAGATGCACATGCCGAGGCCGGAATTGTGGTTGCACTTGAGCACAAATTGCTCCGGCAGCGCGGCAAAGTCGATTTCGTCCGGGCTGTCCCACACGCCGAGCAGCGGAATCAGATACTCCGCGCCGATTTTTTGCGCGATATACTCCCGCACGCGGTATTTGTCCACCATCATGGTATATTCCGGCTTCCGGTCGTAGAGCTTCAGCCATTGAAGCTTTTCGTTGAAGGTCTGCGGCGCGTCCAGATGCAGCGGCGTGCCCATCAGCGCCTCAAATTTCCGCTCCAGATAGTCTCTGTCTGGCATCCCGTCATACAGCCCCAGCGCCGCGTTGACCACAAAGCGGTAAGAGCTGTCCGTGCAGTATTTTTTGAGCTTTTTTAAGTAATGCTGCATCCGGTTCATTCGTCCGCTCCATCCTCCCAAGTCTGATGATTGCTTTCGCGCAGCTTGTCCGCCTGCACAAACAGCATCAGCAGATACAGATAATATACCTTTTCACTGTACGATACTTCGCCGTAATCCATAATTAGATAAAGCAGCAAAATCGTCAGGCACGCGATGGTCTGCCGGTTTCGCAGAAAACGGCTGCTCCAAAAGTCCCGGAGCAGGGCAAGCCTCGGAACGTAATACAAAGCCGTTCCGACGATACCGCCGCAGGCCAGGAGTTCAATGTAATTGTTGTGAAGGTAGGTGCTTCTGTTGATCGTGTGCTGTAAAAGCACGTCCGAGCAGCCGATCCCGATGCCGAAAATCGGCGTTTTCAGGAACTGAGCAAAGCCGACCTCGCGCATTTTTTTGCGCAGCAGACTCGAGCCATCCGCCGCGCCCTCGCCCGTGAAGGAGGCGATCATAGAAGTAAGCCGCTCGTTGACGCCCCGGAAGATGCTGATTCGGGAAATCAGAACAAGAACTGCTGCGAAAAGCGCTAGGGACAGAACGATGCGGAAAAAGCTCTTGAAAAAGCTACGGTTTCCGAGATTTTTCAGGAACAGAAGGATGATGATTCCAAGCGGGATCATCAAAATCGCCTTCCGGCTCTGGGAAGCGGCGACCACCAGCAGCGCCGGAACAGAAAGCAGCGCCGAAAGTGAGAAGCGGCCGAAAAGCCACCGGTAGGCCTGGATTACGATCGCCAGCGCGCAGAGCATGCCGAGCGTGTTGGCATTATTATATTCAAAATACATTCTTGCGCGAGCCGATATGGTGGCCTCCAGAATGGCGGCAAGTCCAATCCTCTGGATAGAATAGAGCGCAACAAGGTAACCTGCCCACATGAATATGGATAGCAGCGGCTCGGCGGGGCTCTTGGGCGGTTCCAGCGAAAGCTCCACGCCGTGGGGCTCGGTGAGC
>CALCJW010000119.1:0-7034 GCA_937967235.1 uncultured Clostridia bacterium | reverse complement strand
CTCGTCGGCTCCATTAAAATGTCCGACCGTATCATCCGGGAATTTATGGGACTTGGATAAGAAACCCTCCATCCGTAGTTGGATGGAGGTTGTGAGTTATTCAGCTAAAATTCTCGTAATCTTTTGCTGCAAATCCGGGAAGTCCGTCACGGCCGTTTCATAAACGTCCTCCATGCGCAGCGTTTGATATTTGTGCGCGGCAATATCCCGGAATCCAGCGATTTCCTTCCACGCTACCTCCGGGTGCGACAGGCGGCATTCCTCCGTCAGATTCTTTACCAGCTCACCAACATTGATTACCGTCATGCAAACGGCGCGCTTGAGCATCTCATTATCAAGAAATTCTGTCAGGGAACAACCCTTCATCATACCGGCGGCAATGTTCACCTCGGACAAAACCTTTTGAAGAATAATTCCGTCTCTACGATTCATACAACGGTACCTTTCTGTCGATCACGATCATGCTGTCTGAGGGCAGCGGACCGTGAATCACATCAACGTCCGTTTTCAGAATATCCTCCAGTCGGTACTTGATCGCGCTCAGTGTGAGCAGAGAAATGCGCGGGGATTTGAATTCCAGCAGAAGATCCACGTCGCTGTCTGGGCGGTTCGTGCCATTGGCATAGGAACCGAACAGTTCTGCTTTCTTGATCGGGTATTCCTGCGCAGCGAGCTGCACACCGTCTTTGATTTTTTGAATATCCAGCATGGCACAAACTCCCTTCTTAATTCTACTTCCATTATACCCAATTTGCAGATAATTTCAAGTAAAAGACGTTATCGGATAATACTGTGGATTTTTCGCACCAGCGACACGCCCCACGAAATCAGCCCCAGGACAATAAGCGCATACCAGATCCCATTCGCCAGCGCGTAGTGGCTATAATACCAGCCGGAGAACAGCGTCGGCACGATCAGCGCATACAAAAGCGGCAGACCGAGGATACGCTGCTCTCCGCCATGGAGACTGCCGGAAAGGAAGATATGCCGGAAGAAGCGGAACGAAAGGGGCTGGGAACGCCCGCCACCCGCGCTGCCATTATCGAAAAGCTGGTAGCCACAGGCTTTGTGGAGCGCAAGCGGGCGAAGAAGGCCGTCAGCCTTGTGCCTGCCCATACCGGCGTTTCCCTCATCACCGTGCTGCCGGAGCAGTTACAGTCCCCGCTTCTCACCGCCGAATGGGAATACCGCTTGCAGCAGGTGGAGCGCGGCGAGCTTTCCCCGGACGAGTTCATGACCGGCATTGCGGAGATGCTCACGGAACTGGTGAAAACCTATCAGGTCATCTCCGGCGCGGAGGTGCTGTTCCCCTCCGGCCGTGAGGTCATCGGCAAATGCCCCCGCTGCGGCAGCGACGTGACCGAGAGCAAAAAGGGCTTCTTCTGCGAGAAAAACGACTGCCGCTTCGGGCTGTGGCGGGACAACAAGTTCTTTGCCGCCAAGCGTGCCGCACTGACAAAAAAGGTAGCCGCCGCGCTGCTGGCAGACGGGCGGGTGAAGCTCACCGGCCTCTACTCCGAAAAGACCGGCGGCACCTATGACGCGGCGGTGGTGCTGGAGGATACCGGCGAGAGCGTCCGCTTCCGGCTGGAGTTTGACAAGGGGGCGAGGACATGAAGCTCTCCAAGCTGGAGCAGGAAAGTATCATCCTCTACAACGAGGAAGAATCCACCGCCAGCATCTACACCCACGACCCCAAGCTGAAGCGCAAGCTCAAGCGCCTTGCGGAGAAATACCCGGACAAGGTGTACCCGGACAAAGCTGTCCATTCCGGCGCGGTCAGCTACGCCGTGCCAAAAAGCTGCGTCAGCGTCCGGGAGCCGTTCAGCGACGAGCGGCGCAGGGCCGCCAGCGAACGCGCCAAAAACGCCGGATATACGCCGCCCGCAAGGAGTATATACTCCGAAAATGAATAAGAACCGAGCGCCCGCACAGGAAAGCCTACCCTGCGCGGGCGCTGCCATTTTAGGGGTAAACAGCCCATGAAATGAAAGGAAGTGCCTATGACACGAAAATCTCCGTATCCGACAAGAGCGGATTATCCGGCATTGATTAAAAACGCCAAGCCTGCGCTGCGCGAGCTGCTGGAAGCGGCCTCCTATGAACGGAGGATCGCCGTACTCAACGAATGTTCTCTCGATGTGGTCAATACAGTCTGCACGATCATGGTGCTGGGGCGGCACAGCCTCTATCTTCGCCGCAAAAAGCCCTTCAACGCGCCGGACGCGGTATTTGTCCGGTGGGCGGCGGACCTGTGGACGCTGCGTGAGCAGGACAAGGCAGGCGACATCCGCTATCTCTGCGGAAAAACGGATTTACGGGAATATCTTTCGCGGGGGCTTCAGCTCCTGCGTATCGACCTGACGGAAGGAGGAACCTATGCCAGAGAAACCCGGTAAAAACAGAGAACAGCTCAAGGAGATCACCGACCGCATCGAGGCGGGTATCCGCGACATCTTTGAATCCGGCGATATGGAAAAGTACCGCAATTACCTGCGCACCATGAGCCGGTTTCACAACTATTCCCTCAACAATCAGGCGCTCATCCACTTGCAGCGCCCGGACGCCACCTATGTGGCGGGCTATAACCGCTGGCGGGACAAGTTCTCCCGCCATGTGCTGCGGGGCGAGAAGGGCATCACCATCATCGCGCCCACGCCGTATAAGAAGAAAATCGAGCAGGAAAAGCTCGACCCGGACACCAAGCTGCCCATTCTGGACGCGGACGGCAAAATTGTCACCGAGGAAAAGGAAATCGAAATCCCCATGTTCCGCCCGGTGAAGGTGTTCGACTACGCCCAGACGGACGGAAAGCCCCTGCCGGAGCGTGTGGCCAGTCCCGTCGCCAACCTGACCGGCAGCGTGGAAAATTATGAGGCGTTCATGGAGGCGCTGCGCCGTTCCTCTCCCGTGCCGGTGGAGGTAAAGCCGCTGTCTGCGGATATGGACGGCTATTTCAGCCCCAAATCCCAGAGCATCACGCTGCGGGAGGGCATGAGCGAGGTGCAGACGGTATCCGCCGCCGTCCATGAGATCGCCCACGCCAAGCTCCACAACTACGGCTTGCAGCAGGCGGCGGAGCGTAAGCATAAGAGCCGCAACACCGAGGAGGTGGAGGCCGAAAGCATCTCCTTCATGGTCTGCGCCTATTTCGGCATTGAAACCGGCGCGAACAGCTTCGGTTATGTGGCAACATGGTCGAAAAACGCCGAGCTGCCGGAGTTCCGCGCCAGTCTGGACACCATCAGCAAAACCGCAAACGGCATCATCACCGACGTGGAAAAGCATTTTGCGGAGGTTTGCAGGGAGCGCGGCATCGAGCTTCCCAAGGACACGGAATATGAGCTTGTCACCATTCCGCCCTCCCGAGCCGACGCGCTGGCCTTTGCCGCCGACTACGCGGCGTTCCTGCGCCGGGATCTGAACGTTCCCGACAGCGCGGACAGACCCGCGGCGGAGGCGGTGGCGGATAGGCTGCTTGCCGGTGAGAACGCAGAGCTGCGGAAGGAGCTGGAGGATTTCGTCAAGCTGGCGGACGAGATCGGCATCGACGACGGCTCCCATGGGCTTCTGGAACGCTTCAACGGTCTGTTCCGTCAGGAATGGCGGGCAAAGGAGGAACCGCAGCCGGAGGTTGAAACAGAAAAGCTGTATCTGGCAGACGACAGCAAATATATCCATGTGCAGCGCACGGAGGAGGGCATCGACTACACCATCTATGACGCAGGAACAAAGAAAGCGCTGGACGGCGGGCAGCTTGACGCACCGGATATGACCCTTTCCGCAGCAGCACTGGAGATATGCAAGCTCCATGAAATCGGGGATGCCGTACCTCTCCGCCATGCCGATTCCGAAATGATTCAGGCTTTGCAGGAAGCAAACGAGCTGCCGCCGCTGCCGGAGCTGGAGCAGGGCTATCCCATGCCGGATACGGGCATCGGCTTTTTGGAAATGTATCAGTACGGCTATACGGACGGCAACGCCATGCTGCCGCTGACCAAAGAGCGCGCCATGGAGCTGTTCATGCAGGACATTCCCGTGTTCCTGCTCTACGGCGACAACACCGAGGCCATGGCGCTGGACGCCGAGGACATTTCCTCCCACACCGGCGTGTTCGGCGTGGAGCGAGAGGAATGGGACGCGGTGCGCGGCGTTGTGACGCTGAGCGAACAGGCAGACACGGAAAAGCTGTTTCTGGAAAACCCGCAGGACGCTTTCCTCATCTATCAGATCCGGCGCGGCGGTGAATTGGATGCTTACCGCTTCATGAACTATGACTACTTGCAGAGCAAGGGCGTCACGCCGGAGCGCGGCGGCTACGACGCGATCTACACCGGAGGGGTTATGGATTATGGGAATGCCAGAACCAATCTGGATATGATTTATCAGCGGTTCAACGTGAATCACCCTGCGGATTTCAAGGGACACAGCCTGTCGGTCAGCGACATCGTTGCCCTAAAGCAAAACGGCGTAGTATCCTGTCATTACGTTGACAGCATCGGCTTCCGGGAGCTTCCCAATTTCCTCAAGCCGGAGAACTACCTCAAAAACGCGGAGATGCTGCTGGAGGACGACTACGGCATGATCGACGGCATCATCAACAACGGCCCCAAACAGCCCACCGTGGCCGATCTTGAGGCGCAGGTCAAGGCCGGCTTCTCCATCTCCCTGACGGAGCTGGCTGCGGCCTCCCACCGCGAGCAGAAGAAGCCCTCCGTGCTGGAAAAGCTCAGGGAAAAGACGCCGGAGCAGGCGAAAAACAAGACAGCGCCCAAACGGAGCGCGGAAAGAGAGCTTTGATATGAAAAACAACCCATTTACCCATGAAGAAATCAACCTCATGAGCATCTACAACGCAGACGGCACCCGCGAGGGCCTGATTGCGGCTCTCACAGAAATGTGGGGGTATCTGGACGCGGAGGAGGCAGAGCTGCTGGCGCTGACCGATTCCGCCATCCGAAAGCTGCGGGGCATCACCGACGCGGAGTATGCCGCCCTTGACCTGACGCCGGATTTTGACCTCTGAGCAAAGCTGACTGTTTTACGGTCAAGAGCCGGAAAAATCGCAGATTTGCCGCTGGGAGCGCGCCGGATGAGGAATGTATCATCCGGCGCGTTTCCTATGAAAAAACGAAAACCACGATAAAACCATGAAGGGAGGATTTTGCTTATGCCAAACAAACTGCAAGCCTACGCGGAGCAGGCGGAGCGCACCGCGCGGCAGATCACCGGCAGCCATTTAGCGTGGACGGCGTTCCTGACCACCGCCGCAAGGCTGTATAAATACCCCTATAACGAGCAGCTCATGATCTATATGCAGCGCCCGGAGGCCACCGCCTGCGCCGAGTACGACTTCTGGAACGGGAAAATGGGGCGCTATGTCCGGCGCGGCAGCACGGGCATCGCCCTCATTGACGCTTCCGGCTACAAGCCCCGGCTTAAATACGTCTTTGACGTTTCCGACACCGGCGGCAAGGAAAACGCCCGCCGCGTCAACTTGTGGGAGCTGAAAGACGCACATACCGACAGCGTGAGCGCCATGCTGGAGCGTAATTACGGCGTTTCCGGCAAAAACGGCCTTGCGGAGCAGTTCGAGAACGTCGCTTCTCAGCTTGCTGCGGAATACTGGCGCGACCATTCCCGCGACATCCTCGGCATCGTTGCGGATTCCTATCTGGAGGAGTATGATGATTACAACATCGAGGTGGCGTTCAAAAACGCCACAGCGGTCAGCATCACCTACTCCCTCATGTCCCGCTGCGGGATGCAGCCGGAGGATCACTTTGAACACGAGGACTTTTTCAGCATCTTTGATTTCAACACCCCGCGCACGGTGGCAGCCCTTGGCACGGCGGTCAGCGAGATCAACGAACAGGTTTTGCGGCAGATCGAAGTCACGATACGAAATTATGAGCGCGAACACAGCGCGGAAAGGACGGCAGAGCATGGAGAACAACCTGACTTACACGAGGAACGGAGATTACCTGATTCCCGACCTGAAGATCGAGGTGCCGGAGCAGCCCCTCGGCAAGTACGGGCGGATGCGCCAGAAGTACCTGAAGGAGCATCGTCCCATTCTCTGGAACCAGATGATCTTGGAGGAGACCCTGTTCCCGCACCTGCTGGAGATCGAGCAGGCGGCGCAGAGCCGCTTAGAGCAGATGATGCCGAAGCTGGCGGCGGAGGCCGGAGCGACGGAAGCTCTGAAAGCCAGCGACCCATTGACGTGGGTGGGCCTGATGAACACCTGCAAGGCGCAGGCGGAGGAAGTGATTCTCGCGGAGCTGATCTACGCATAACAGAACACCCCGCACGGGGCGGTCAGCTATCCTTTTTCCCCACCGAAGCGGAACAGATTACAGCCATAGAAGAAGCGGAGAGCGCACAGACGCCCTTCGCTTTTTCCGTTTCTCAGGAGCAGCTTGACCATGTGCTGCGGCTGGGCGGCAATTCGGACGATACCCGCATGGTCATTGCCGCTGCGTTCCAGAAGCAGAAGTCTGTGGAGGACGTTGCCGCGCTGCTGCAAAACACCTTCCACGGCGGCAGCGGCTTCAAAACGCCGGAGGGCGAGCTTTCCGCGTGGTACGCCGTAGACGGCATCCACATTGCCCCCGGCAGAAGCGCGGAGTATGTGCGCACCGCACAGGTAATCGCATGGCAGGACGCCGCCGTGCGCATTTCCCAGCTTATGGACAGCGGCGCGTATGCCTCCAATGTAGAGCTTGCCGAAGCAGGACAGCATGAGCGGATGCAGCTTGCCCAAGCCCTCTGGTATCTGAAACACGACCTGAGCGATGAGGCACGGGAACAGGGCTACCTCTCCTGTATGGATACGCTGCGTGGCGGCGGCTTCCCTGATGAAACGGCGCGGCTGGCAGAGCAACTGACAAACACAGATTTCCGCGATACGCTCTCCGGCGAGTTCGCGCAGTTTTACGCCGCCCATGAACAGGACAGAGGCCTGCTGCGCTTCCATTACCACAAACTGGAGAACATCTGGCAGAGCCTGCGGGCTATGTCCTTGCCCCGCA
>CALCJW010000118.1:0-6492 GCA_937967235.1 uncultured Clostridia bacterium | reverse complement strand
CCTTGCAGTGGTCGAGCACCAGACCGTTTTTCAATTGCTCCTTTAGAAAGTCCAGAAGCTCATCGTTGCTGTAGAGTCGGAAAAAGACATAGCGAAGACTTGTTTTTTCATGCTGCTGCATTTGTGTTCTCCTTATTTACTGTAAGCCGTATTCCTTCAGCTTGTTCCAAAGCCCGCGCGGGCTGATGCCGAGCTCGGAGACCATCGCGCTGCGCTTTCCGGCGTTTGCGCGGTAAGAGGTCTCGATGGCAAGCCGTTCGAGCTCCTGCAATGTCTTTCCGGCAAGCACGCGCTCGACCTCGCCGAGTCCCGGACGCGCGTTTGTGAACTGATAGGGAAGGTCCTTCGGTCGAATCCATTCGCCGCTTGCGACGATGCCGGCATATTCGATTGTGTTGGCAAGCTCACGGACATTGCCGGGGAAGGCGTGGGCGCAGAGAATTTCCAGCGCTTCGTCCGTCACGCCGCGGATGCGCACGCGCTTATTGCGGAGCGTGGAGCTGCGGCTGATAAAATGGCTGCAAAGAAGCGGAATATCGGCACGCCTCTCGCGCAGGCGCGGCATGTGAATTTCCACCGCGTTGAGCCGGTAAAGAAGATCCTGCCGCAGGAGCCCGCTTTGTACTAGCTCGTCCGAGGTGCGGTTGGCCGAGGCGATGATTCGCGTATGGAACTGGTGCACCTCGCGGCTGCCGATGGGAGAGAAGGTGTGTTCCTGCAAAACGCGCAGCAGCTTCCGCTGGAACTCCGGCGGCATATCGCCGATGCCGTCCAAATACAGCGTGCCGCCGTTTGCATAGTCGAGCTTGCCGCGCCGGTCGCACAGAGCGCCGGGAACGGCGTCCATTTTGTAGCCGAAAAACTCCTCTTCCAGCCGCTTTTCATCGAACGCCGCGCAGTTGACCGTGACGAAGCGCCGTCCATCCGCGCCATTGTGGAGTGTGTGCGCCGCGATGCGCTTGCCGGTGCCGCTTTCGCCGGTAATGAGGACGTTGACATCGACATTTTGGAACTTCCGCAGCATCGTACGCACCTGCTCGAGCGCGGGACTCGTGCCGATGAGCTCTTCTGCCTGGTTCTGCGCTTCGAGCTGGTCGTTGAGGTAGGTCACGTTTTCGTTCAGACTGCGAAATTCGAGCGCCTGCCGGATGTAAATTTTGAGCTCTTCGAGGTCCAGGGGCTTTGTTAGATACGTAAACGCCCCGCGCGTCATCGCGCTGACCGACGAGCGGATGCTGCCGTAGGCCGTCATCATGATCACGGCGGCCAGCGGCGCGAGCTTTTTGATCTTCATGAGGATATCGAGCCCGTCGTAGGGTCCGATGACCATGTCCAGCAGCACCAGATCGATGGGCTCGGTCTGAAGCCGCTCGAGCGCACGGATGGGGTCTGTCTCCCAGACGACCTCGTATTCCGGTTCGAGCGCCAGAGAAAGGGAAATGCAGATGCTGCTTTCGTCGTCAACGATCAGGATTCGTGGAAGCATGGCTGGCTCCTTTCAAAAATCAGGGAGATCAGTGTGTATTCGTTTTTCACGCTTTCAATCTCCATAACGCCGCTGTTTTCGCGGATATACTGCTCACAGAGCGGAAGACCGAGGCCGGCTCCGGTCTGCTTGGTGGTGAAGAAGGGGTCGCGGCAGGCGCTCAGCTCCTGCTCGGTCATGCCTTCGCCCTCGTCGCGGATGGTGAGAAAGACCTTTTCGCCGCGGCTTGCGGCATGGACACGCAGCGTCAGAGGCTCAGAAGGCGGCGAAACGGCGCATTTGTGCTCCATGGCCTCGACGCTGTTTAAGAAAATGTTGACAAGCACCTGCTTGAGCTGGTCGCGGTCGGCAAGGATGAAAAGATCGGATTCCAGCTTCTGGTCGAGCCGAAAATTGCTCTTGCGCAGCAAGGGGCGGATGAGACTCAGGCTGTCGTTTACCAGTTCCTCCACGCTCACGCGCTTGGGATGGCGGTTGGTGGGCTTGGCGTAGTGGATGAGGTTGTCGATGAGGCGGTTGATGCGGTCGACCTCGTCGGGCACGTACCGGGCGAACGACTCCTGCACCTGCTTGCTGTCGCCCTTGGTGCCAATGAGCGAGGCAAAGGTGCGGATGGTCATGAGGGGATTTCGGATTTCGTGAGCGATACCGGCGGCGATGCGCGTCAGCGCCGAGGATTTCTGCCGCTCGAATTCCTCCTGCCGCTCCTGCTCGGCCTCGGTTACGTCGATGACCGTCACCAGAACGCCGGTGACCGCTTTATCGCGAATGATCTGGTGGGTCATGTAGCTGTAGGCGCGGGTGTGAAGCGGAGAGTCTCCGAGACGAAGAATGCTGCGGTCGACCATCGTGCCGCTTGTAAAAAGTCGCTGACCCTCGCGCTCTAAAATATCACGGAAAACAGGGATATCGGACGCACGCTTGCCCAGAAGCGGCTGACGCACACCGGCGATGGCGCAGGCGCTTTTGTTCATGAGCGTGACCGTGCCATCCAGATCGATGAGCATCATGCCGCTGGGGGAGTATTTGATGATGCGGTTTCGAAGATCACTTTCGGTTTGCAGCTGGGCATACTGCCGCTCGAGGGTCTGGTTGGCGCTGCGGATCTGTTCGGTCTGCTCGGCGACCTGCCGGTGGAGCACCTGCTGGATGCGGCGGGTGACGATGACGTAGCCCACGACAGCCAGCGCGGAAAAAGCGGCGCAGACGCAGATGATGCGAAAAAGACGCTGGAATCGCGCTTCTCTTGTGCTGACGGGAAGCCAGCGGCTGCAAATGTTCTCATACTGCGCGGTGGCCTTGAAGCGGTTGATGCTGGTGTTCATCGTGCGAAGAAGCTCCTTGTCCGCGCTTCGAAGGACCATGGTAAATTCGAGCGCACCCAGATAATTATATTGTACGGTGTAGTTTTTGTCTGCGCCGTCCTGCGCCAGCTGATAGATCAGGCTGTCCTTGACGCCGATCATCGCCGAGCCCGGCAGCTCCTTGTGGCGCTGGTAGAGCTGGATCTGGTTGCTGACGGAGATAAACTGGTGAAAGCCGAGATTTGCCAGCAGCGTGTGCTGGATGGTGTCGGAGACGCAGATGGCCGTCCGGGCGCTTTTGCCGCTCTGGAGCATATCGTTTGCAACAATGACGCAAAGCTGCGAGCTCGTGAGAGAGTCCGTCACGCAAAAGTCTCCCGTGCTGTTTGCCTTCGTCGCAATTTCGCCGAGCACGAGATCGATTTCGCCGTCTCGCAGCGCCTCGAGACAGGCCTTGTCGGTTTCAAAGGGGACGAACTCAATTTCAAAGTTATCGGCCTCGGCGATCGCCGTGAGCATATCCACATGCATTCCGGCGCACGTGCCGTCCGCTTGCTGAAACTGAAACGGCGGCGTGTTCGGGTTGAGACCGACACGAAGATAGCGGTTGAGCGCCTTTGCGCGTGGCGTGATGCCCAGCAGACAGACAAGCAGCAGCAAAGCTGCCGCGCACCTGAAAAACCGTTTCATCGCCAGCCTCCTCTCCGTATGCGCTTTGCGCAGTTTTCCGACATTTATATTAGTACAAAAGACCGGGCTTTTCAATGGACTTCGTGGAATCTTGACGGCTGTGCAAAATTTGCCGACGCAATTTCGGCAAATTTTGCCGATGCATGGAAAACTTGCCGATTAGAGCGCTTGAAAGCGGGGGATATTTCTGCGAAAATATACAACAGATGAGAGCGGCTGCCGAAAGAAGCAGAGTCTTGCGGCCGGCGCTTCTCGAAAGAAAGAAAATCAAAACAGGAGGAGAACCTATGAAAGCAATGAAAAAGATTGTACTTTTGCTTTTGTGTCTGGCGATGGTGCTGGGCATGGCGGCCTGCGGCGGCAATGCCACGACCGAAACCAAGAGCGAAACCACGACCGCTGCCCCCGAAACCTCGGAAACTGCGAGCGAGACCACCGCGGATCCTGCCAACACGACCTATCAGGATACCATCACCGTCGGCGTTGCCAACGACATCACCACGCTGGACCCGCAGGGCTCCAACACCGACGCCAACATGATGGCCTTCACGCTGACCCATGAGACGCTGGTTGAGGTCGACCCCGAGACCAACGAAGTCATCCCCGGCATGGCCACGTCCTGGACCACCTCTGACGACGGCTGCACCTTCACGTTCGAAATTCCCGAGAACGTGACCTTCTCCGACGGCACGCCCTGCACCGCCAACGACATCAAGTTCACCTTCGAGCGTGCGGCTGAGTCCTCCTTCACGAAGACCAAGGTCGAGCTCGTCACGAACATCGAGGTCGTCGACGACACCCACGTCGCCATCACCATCTCCAAGCCCTCGCAGGACTTCCTCATGCTCCTGGCTCACCAGAGTATGTCCATCCTCTCCGAGAAGCTCGTAAACGAAGATGAATTCGGCTACGAGATCGGCACCGGTATGTTCGCCGTTGAGACCTGGACGCCCGGCGACCAGATCTCCTTCGTCCGCTCCGACTATTTCCACGGCGAGCCCGCTCCCACCAAACGTATTGTCTACCGCCTGATCAAGGAAGAGTCCTCCCGCCTTATCGCGCTCCAGACCGGTGAGATCGACATCTGCGTCGACCCGCTGAACACCGACCTTGGCTACATTGAAGACGACCCCAACCTCGAGCTCGTCAAGGTTCCGAACTATGTCATGCTCTACCTCGCCATCAACAACGAGCGCAAAGGTCTTGACAACGTCCATGTCCGCAAGGCCATCGCCTACGCGACCGACAAGGCGTCCATGATCGAAGTCGGCTACAACGGCGAAGGCTTTGTGCATGACCACTGGATCAACCGCGGTCAGTTCGGCTGGGACGACAACCTGCAGGTCTATGAATACAACCTCGACAAGGCAAAGGAAGAACTCGAGCTCTCCGGCTACAAGCCCGGCGATCTGAAGTTCCGCGTCATCTACAACGGCACCGCCAAGGAAAACATGG
Source organism: uncultured Clostridia bacterium (assembly GCA_937967235.1). Lineage (GTDB taxonomy): Bacteria > Bacillota > Clostridia > Oscillospirales > Oscillospiraceae > CAG-170. The sequence continues at coordinate 1,557 of CALCJW010000118.1, read as the reverse complement.
CCCTTGTTCTGCAGGCTGACCTCGCAGAAGTCGGCATCGAGCTCGAGCTCATCAAGATGGAGACTGCCGCTCTCAAGGGCATTCTGAACGACGCGGCTCTCGACTATGATCTGTGCCTGTATCAGTTCACCGACAACCTCGGCACCGACTTCACGCTGCGCAACCAGTACGGCTCCTACGAGGAAGATGGCGTTCTGAAGAAGAACGGCTCCAACCGCGCCAACATGAAGGACGCGAAATTCAACGAAATGATCGACGCGGCCCTCATCGAGCAGGATTCTGCAAAGCGTGAGAAGATGTATAACGAGATCGAAGAATACCTCAACGAGATCGTTCCCATCGTCCCCATCGCGACCTCCTACGTCAACATTGGCATCAAGAAGGGCATCACCGGCGTCAAGTGGAACGGCACCGCGAAGCACGACTACCGCTACGTCTGCCTGCCCGTTGCGTAATCCCATTTTCAGTTTCAAATTTCAGTCTGAATAGCAAATAGGAAGGGGCGTAAAGCCCCTTCCTTCCTACAAAAAGTGTCCCCGCGCGTGGAAGTCTGTCTTCTGCGCGGTCTGTTGAAGCAGAGGAGATAGATTTATGCATAAATATGTCATCAAGCGATTGCTGATGATGATCCCCGTGCTGTTGTGTGTGGCGTTCGTCATTTATGCGATCATGAATGTGGCAGAAGGCGACCCCGTTTACTCCGTGGTCAGCGTCGATGCCACCGAAGCGCAGATCGAAGAGGCCAGAGAAGAACTCGGTCTGAACGGCACGCTGCTCGAGCGCTACTTCCGCTATGTCAAGGGTATGCTGACGGGCGATCTGGGTACGTCCTACGTGTCCAAGCGCGACGTCATGCAGACCTATCTGGAGCGGCTTCCGAACACGCTGAAGCTCGCCTCCGTCACGATGGTCGTCGCACTGGCCATCTCCATTCCGCTCGGAATCATCGCAGCGGTCAATCAGAATTCCATCAAAGATACGATAGCGATGGTGCTAGCTCTGCTTGGCCTGTCCATGCCGAATTTCTGGCTGGGTCTGCTTTTGATAATGCTGTTCTCGCTCAAGCTCGGGTGGCTGCCGTCCGGCGGCTATGAAAACGGAATGCTGAGCCTGATACTGCCCGCGTTTACCATCGGCGCAGGTCTGGCGGCGTTTATGACGCGTTCGACGCGCTCTTCCATGCTCGACGTCATCCGGCAGGACTACCTGCGCATGGCGCGTGCCAAGGGCGTCTCTGAGCGCAAGGTCATCCGCAAGCACGCACTGAGAAACGCGCTCATTCCGATTATCACCGTCTTCGGCGTGCAGTTCAGCAACGTCCTTGGCGGCTCGGTTCTGGCCGAAACGGTCTTTGCCTGGCCCGGTGTCGGCCGTCTGGTCGTTGACGCCATCGATCAGCGCGATATCCCCATGGTCACGGGCGCACTTGTCATGACGACGATGATCGTCTCGATCGTCAACCTGCTCATCGACATCGTTTACGCCTTCGTTGACCCGCGCATCAAGTCGCAGTACACGAAGTAAGGAGGGAAAGCTGTGGAAAATACGAAACTCAGA
>CALCJW010000117.1:0-3426 GCA_937967235.1 uncultured Clostridia bacterium | reverse complement strand
GGCAACCGATGGTATTTTGTACATCGTGATCTGCCTGATGTCCGCAAAGCTCTGGCGCCTCACCCGCCTTTCCTCAAAATCCGTCTTAGTCCTCGAACCACGCGATCGCCCGCACCGGCGCGCCGTCGCTTCCCTCGATCTTCATCGGCAGGCACGCGAACCAGAAAGGCTCCGTGCCGCACTGGCCGAGATTCGTAAGATTTTCGATGTTCACAATGTCCTTTTCCCGAAACAGCGCCTTGTGCCGCGGAAGATTTCCGTCCGCAATCGGGTCCAGTCCGATCACATCGAAGCCGATGCCCTTATAGCTTCCGTCCAGAATGTGCCGCAGGACCTCTTCATCGATGCACGGATACTCGCCAAAATACGAGTCTTTCCCCCACCGCGCGTCCCAGCCGAGATAAAACAGCAGAAAGTCGACCGTGTCCTCTGCCCCGCCGTATTTCCGGAGCTCCTTCATCGTAATCGCCTCGCCCTCTTTCAGATGCGTGCAGTCGATCACAAGCGCGCGGCCAAGAAACTGACTGGCCGGAAACGCATCGAGCGTCGTTCTTCCCGCGAACAGGTGCGCCGGTGGGTCCATGTGCGTGCCGGTGTGCGAGTAAAAAGAAACCAGTGTCTCCTGAAACCCATTTTCCTCATACGTGTTTGCCGGTTCCAGCTTCGGCGTGCCCGTCCCCGGATAGACCGGCATATTCTCTTTGATCGTGTGCGTCAGATCGATGACCCGCATCGCGCGTCCCCTCTTTCCTGTTATTTTCCACCATTCTACTATGTTCCCGCCAAAAAGGAAAGTCCTTCCCGCAAAAAGCCGGGACAGAACCGCGTTTCGATTCTGCCCCGGAAAATTCGTGTATCTTACATTCTGGCCACGCCGGATTTTCTTGCCGCCTCGGCGACCGCCTTTGCAACCGCCGGTCCCACGCGCTTGTCAAACGCCTTGGGGATAATATACTCTGCCGACAGCTCGTCGTCTGAAATCAGCTCTGCCAGCGCCTTCGCCGCCGCCATCTTCATCTCCTCGTTGATATCCGATGCGCGAACGTCGAACGCACCGCGGAAGATGCCCGGGAACGCGAGGACGTTATTGATCTGGTTCGGGAAATCGCTCCGGCCGGTCGAGATAACCGCCGCACCGCCTGCTTTCGCGTCCTCCGGGAAAATTTCCGGCGTCGGGTTCGCGCAGGCGAAGATGATCGCGTCGCGGTTCATCGTCCGAACCATCTCAGTCGTGACCGTTCCGGGCGCGGAAACGCCGATGAACACATCCGCACCGACGAGCATGTCGGCAAGGCTTCCGGATTTGTGGTCAAGGTTCGTGCCCTCGGCCATCTCTTCTTTGATCCAATTGAGGTCTTCGCGCCCCTTATAAATCGCGCCCTTGCGGTCGCACATTGTGACGTTCTGGAAGCCTGCGGAAAGAAGCAGCTTCACGATCGAAATCGCCGCCGCGCCCGCGCCGGAGGTCACGACCTTCACGTCCTCTTTCTTCTTGCCGACGACCTTGAGTGCATTCGTCAGACCCGCCAGCGTAATGACCGCCGTGCCGTGCTGATCGTCGTGGAAAATCGGAATGTCGCACTTTTCTTTTAATTTCCGCTCAATTTCAAAGCATCTGGGCGCGGAAATATCCTCTAAGTTGATGCCGCCGAACGAGCCGGAGATCAGGTACACGGCGTTCACAAATTCGTCCACGTCGTGCGTCTTGACGCAAAGCGGAAACGCGTCCACGTCGCCGAAGCTCTTGAAAAGCACGCACTTACCCTCCATGACCGGCATGCCGGCCTCCGGGCCGATGTCGCCAAGGCCGAGAACGGCAGAGCCGTCGGTAATGACCGCGCAGAGATTCCAGCGGCGCGTTAAGTCATAGCTCTTATTGATGTCCTTCTGAATTTCCAAGCAGGGCTGCGCCACGCCCGGCGTATACGCAAGGCTCAGATCATCCTTCGTCTCGACCGGAACCGTCGCCCTGACTTCAATTTTACCCTTCCACTCGGCATGCAGCCGAAGAGATTCCTTCGCGTAATCCATCATGCTTCTCCTTACCTTTGCCGTTTTGTCCTTTGCCTTCCGGCATTCCCTGCCGTTTCCGGTATCCCATTTTGAAGGCTTCCGCCCCATTTGTCAACCCCCGCTTCAACGTTCCCGGCAGCCTGCGCGTATTTTCTTTTAGTATGCCCCAAAAATCGCCATCATGCAGGCAAGTGTTCGGCATTCTTTGTGAGCCGCAATCCGTGCGGCAAAAAGCCCGGAATCCCATCCAACGATGCGATCCCGGGTTTTTTCTATCGTATGATTTCCGTGCCGCAAGGCGCGTTTTACGCCTGCTTTTCTTCCAGTTCAGCAAATCCCTTCACGACATTGCGCGCCGAGAAGATGCCCATGTTGTTGATGGAATCCATGGAGCTGCCGGCCACATGCGGCGCTGCAATCACCTGCTCCAGCTCCAGCAGCGGTGAGCCGATGGGCGGCTCCGTGACAAACGCGTCAATGCCAGCGCCGGCAATCTCCCCGCTGCGCAGCGCCTCGTTCAGCGCGGCCTCGTCCACCAGACCGCCGCGGGCGTTGTTGATGAGGAAGGCCGACGGCTTCATCATGCGCAGCTGCTCCGCGCCGATCATGCTGCGGGTCTGCTCGTTGAGGCCGCAGTGCAGCGTAATGAAATCCGCCTCTTTGTAGGTCTCCTCGAGCTCTGCGCGCTGCACGCCGTGCTCCTTGGCAAACGCCTCATCCCAGAATACATCATAGGCCATAACCTTCATACCAAAGCCCAGCGCACGCCGCGCCATGCCCTTGCCGATCGCGCCCAGACCAATAATGCCAAGCGTCCGGCCATACACGGGGTAGCCAAGATGCTTTTTCACCTGACCGGCCTTCAGGTCCCGGTCGGTCACGGAGATGGAGCGGGCCAGATCCAGCATCATGCCAAAGGTATAGTCCGCCACCGCGTCGGAGTTTGCGCCGGGCGTATTGAACGTGCGGATGCCCAGACGGCGCGCCGCCTCCTGATCCACATTGTCCATGCCCACGCCGTAGCGGGACACGATCTTTAGCTGCGGGCAAGCCTCCATGACCCGGGCGGTCATAGGCTCGATACCAAGAATCACTGCGTCGTATCCCTGCAGCTTCTCGATCACCTCGTCTTCGGTCATACCGGCCTTGAAAAATTTCGTGACCTCCAGACCGGCCTCCCGCAAAATACGCTCCGGCTCATCCGAAAACTTTCCGAAGCTGGAGGGGAACACAAATACTTTTTTCATAACAGAGCTCCTTTCGCATAAAACAGGCCGGATACGAAAATATGCCGCAGCAGGACGCTGCGGCATATTTTCATCTACATCGCCTGTATCCGTATTCTTTGCAGAATCAGTTAATCTCTGGTCTTTTCGATGCGGAAAACTGCCATATCCGGCGCCTCCTTTCTCT
>CALCJW010000116.1:0-9380 GCA_937967235.1 uncultured Clostridia bacterium | reverse complement strand
GTGAGGACATACCAGCCGCGATGATCAACTATGAGTTCTTACCCGCTGATTCGGCGGGCATGAAACTATCTGTAATTCCGGGGACGTATATCACACGGGGGCCATACATTCTGGGCGGATATGAGGCTGCATATCGATTCGCAATGGTGGCACGGATTATTCCCGGAAATAGCAATGACAAGCGCTTACGAGTCGATGCAATGCTGAATCGCTTCGGTGAGTGGGCAACAAAAAATCATCCGTCTTTAGGCGATGGGATACGAGTGCGAAAGATGGAAATATCAGCACGCGCGACAATGCTTACGCCATATGAAGACGGTTCCGAAGATCATCATATTTTGATGAAAATGACATATGAGGTGATTTAACTATGGCAGAAAATATGACCTTTAACACTGTTGCGGGGCAGCCTGTAGACAGAGAACTTTTGATTCTTTTTGTGAATACGGGCACTGATTCCGCCGCCGTGTGGTCGCCGCTTGGGACGCGCGTCACGGATTCCAGCATGGAATACGACTGGCAGAAGGATTCCAACAAGGACATCCTCGGCAAGACCAGAACCACTATGAAGAAGCCCATCATCACGCAGGACTTTGAACCGTGCGAACTCGATGCCGGAGATGTTGCGCTTACGCATGTCTGGAACCTCGCCGTTAAGGAACAGAACGCGGCGGCTCTGGCGAATCAGGACATTCTTATCGTGCATCATTACGCAGGCACGAAGAAAACGGCTGTTTTCGCGGAGAGATACAAGGGTGCTGCAATCGAGGCGACAGGTCTTGGCGGCGAAGGCGGCGGCTTCGTAGGTATGCCGCTTACGGTAACGCCGGGCGGCGAGAGAATCACCGGCACTGCGGCGGTCGGTTCCAACGGAGAAATCACGTTTACGCCGGAAGCGGCATAAGGAGGGACAATAGATGGCGGACATCAAGATTGCAACTGGCGTTGAAAAAATCAACATCAACGACAAAGTAACGCTCGAGTTCAACCCGACAGACGCAGAAATTGTAGAGAAAATTTTTGACGTGTTCAACGGATTGGAAGATCGTCAGCGGAAATATCAGGCAGAAGTGGAAAAGAACGCGAACAAAAAGGAAATCTTTGAGGTTGCGCGTCGGGAAAGCAACGAAATGCGCGATACGATCGACAGTCTTTTCGGGGTTCCGCTCTGCACGCCTCTTTTCGGCTCTATGAATGTCCTCGCACTGGCTGACGGTTTGCCTGTATGGAGCAATCTGATGCTCGGCATCATCGACCAGATCGACACCACCTTTGCAAGAGAACAGAAGGCTACGAACCCGAGAATCAAGAAATATATGGAAAGATGGAAAAAGTAATCTGGTCTTTACCGACATCGGTCAATGTAAACGGAACAGAATACGAAATCCGGTCTGACTATCGGGCGGTGTTGGATATCCTCACCGCCCTTGTTGATAGCGAGCTGGACGAGCAGGACAAGGCGGAGGCATCGCTGAGAATCTTCTATCCCGACTTTGAGGGAATGCCAGCCAGCGACTATCAGGAAGCTCTGAACCAGTGTTTCCGGTTTATAGACCGTGGGGAAGAACGCAAAGAAAAGAAGAGAGAACCCGTGCTGATGTCATGGGAGCAGGACTTCAACATGATTATTGCCCCCGTGAACAGAATCGCCGGATGCGAGGTTCGGGCGCTTGAGTATCTGCACTGGTGGTCGTTCCTGTCTTTCTATCAGGAAATTGGAGACTGCCTGTTTGCTCAAGTGGTTCGTATTCGAGACAAAAAGGCACACGGGAAGCCTCTGGACAAGCAGGAACGGGAGTTCTACCGAAAGAACAGGGATATAATCGATTTAAAAGTTACATACACAGAGGCAGAGAAAGACGTTCTCGCCGCATGGGGCATTTCAAAATAAGGTGGTGAGACAATGGCAGACGGCAAAATCGTTGTTCAAGCGGAGGTTGACGCAAAAAACGCGCAGAAGGAGCTTGATAAGCTGACGGCGAAAATCGACAAGATGGAAGCCGAGCTGAAAAAAAGCACAGGAGAGCAGAGCGGTCTGAAATCTCAGCTTGACGCGGCGAAAGAATCCGCAAAACAGGCAGAAAATGCGCTGAAATCTTTGCGGACTGAATCCGAGCGGCTTCGGCAGATCACGTCCGGTGAGGTGTCTGCGTCTCCGGAGGCTTATATCACAGCATACGGACGGCAGACGGAAGTTGCGGCGCAAATCAAAGAGCAGGAAGCAATCTTAAAAGAGCAGGACAAGATCGTTGAGAGTTTGGACGGGAAATATGCAAAAATCACGGACAAAGTGATCGAGCAGACTTCTGCTTTGGACGCTGCGAAGCAAAAAGCCGGAGAACTCACGGAGCAAATCACAAACGCAAGCGGCGCAACAGAGCGAATGGAGACCGCTGCGAAGAAGGTTTCCGACAGCATGAACACGTTCAGCAAGCGTGTTTCCGGTCTTTTCAAGCGCGTTCTGGTGTTCTCTCTGATTACTCGAGCGCTGCAAAGTCTTAGAACATGGCTTGGGAAGACCATCATGCAGAACGAGGAAGCGCGGGCGGCGGTTGCACGGCTCAAGGCGGCGTTTTTGACGCTGGCCCAGCCAATTTTGCAAGTGGTGATACCAGTTTTTGTAAAGCTTGTGAATATCCTCACACAGGTAGTCACGGCGATTGCAAAGTTCTTCGGTATGCTTTCCGGGAAAAGCTGGTCTTCGCAGAAATCAGCCGCACAAGGACTGAACGACGAGCAGAAGGCATTGGAAGGCGTTGGGGCGGCGGCAAAAGACGCAAGCAAGAGCATGGCAAGCTTTGACGAGATTAACCAGCTTACAGACAACACAGCGTCTGGCGCTGGCGGAGGCGGTGGCGCGGCATCAACGGAGATCGCGCCGGACTTCTCGAATCTCGACATGGCAGAGGACAAGCTCCACGATATTCTAGGCTTGGTAGGTGCGATTGCAGCCGGGCTTCTTGCATGGAAAATCGCGAGTTTATTCACGAACGACCTGAGCAAGATTTGGGGCATCGCCCTCGCGGTTGCTGGTGCGTTCGCGCTTGTATACTTCTGGTTGGATGCTTGGAACAATGGAATCGATTTACAAAACTTCCTCGGGATGTTGGCAGGTCTTGCTGCGCTTGCCGTTGGGCTTGCAATCGCCTTCGGGCCAATCGCGGCAGGAATTGCACTGGTTGTAGGCGGCCTTGCTATGCTGGTTGTCGGCATTAAGGATGTTATCGAAAACGGCTTTAATTTGGTCAATACGCTTACGATCATCGCTGGGCTACTTGCCGCCGGTATCGGCATTTCGCTTCTGACGGGTAGTTGGATTCCCCTTCTGATTGCAGGTTTCCTCGCCGCGCTGGTTGCGCTTGTGTCCTTCACCGGACATGGAGAAGAACTGATTCAAGGCTTAAAAAATATTATAGACGGTTTCGGGAAATTCTTCAAGGGCGTATTCACAGGAGACATGAAGCTTGCCGTAGAAGGTATTAAGCAGATCTGGGAAGGAATGAAGCAGACGTGGAACGCGATTGTAAACTCCATCAAGGACGCATGGAATATGTTCATTACATGGCTACAGTCAAAATCTCCCGTACTTGCAGCATTCTTCCAGACGGTTGGGAAACTGGTTTCAGACCTCTATAACAGCGTAAAAGACATCCTGAAAGGCGTTGTTGACTTTGTCGTCGGCGTGTTTACGGGAGACTGGACAAAGGCTTGGGAAGGCGTTAAGGAGATCTTCAAGGGAATTTGGAACGGCATTGTTGCCATCATCGAGGCGGCAATCAACTTCATTATTGACGGTATCAACCTTCTGATTTCCGCTTTGAATACCATTCACTTTGAGATTCCGGACTGGGTACCGATCATCGGCGGCAAGTCCTTCGGCATCAGCATTCCGCTTGTCAGTCAGGTTGCACTTCCGAGACTGGCAGAAGGTGCGGTCATCCCGCCGAACCGGGAGTTTATGGCGGTGCTGGGCGACCAGAAAAGCGGAACGAACATCGAAACACCGCTTGAAACAATGGTGCAGGCATTCAAACAGGCGATGAACGAATCCGGCGGACGGTCGCAGACGATCATCTTGCAGCTCAACGGCAGAGAGTTTGCACGGGCTGTCTATAAGGCGAACAACGAAGAGACGCAGCGTGTAGGCGTAAGGCTTGCGGGGGTGAAAGCATGACGAGCGTTTTGACCTTAGACGGCACGGCGTATCCGAACCTGCATGTAACCAGCCTGAAACGCTCTTTCGCGGTTCTGGACGGCGATAATGCGGGGCGCGTAATGACCGGCGCGATGGTACGCGACATCATCGGCACGTTTTATAACTACAGCGTGGAGCTTGACCCGGTCGGAACTGACCCAGCGGAATATGACAGGTTCTATGAAGCAATCTCCGCACCTGTCGACAGCCATTCCCTCACCGTTCCGTATGCACAAGGAACATTGACCTTCGATGCATATGTGGCAAACGGAGACGATGAACTTTTGACGGCTTACGGGCAGAAGAACGAATGGGGAAACCTTACATTTAATTTTGTTGCGATGAAGCCGAAGAGGACGCCGCTATGAGTGTAAAAGTTGTGTATGAAGACGTTGCGGTCGGTTCTGCGGCGGCTGCGAGTGTGACAGCAAGCGAGGCTATGGGTATTTCAAAAACCTCGCTTCTGCCCTTCGGGGCATTCGAGGGGCCAGTGGCAACGACAGAGCAGAATCAATGGGTGCTGAACGGCACGCGAAAGCTAAAGCCAAAATCTGAGCCTGTCGGCTTCTGGTCGACACCTCGGAGCGGCGCAGACTGTACGTTCCAAACGCCGCCTACCATTGAGATATCCCTTGACGGGCAGTTTACGTCCCTCGGCATCTATTTCAAATTTGACGGGGAAACCGGGGACTATTGCAGCGACCTGAATATCACGTGGTACAACGGAACAACGCAGCTGGCCACACAGCAGTTCTTCCCGAACAGCGGAAATTACTTCTGTGAGAAAACTGTGGAACTGTATAACAAAATCAAGATTCAGTTCAACAAAACGAATTTGCCGAACCGACCGATTAAGATATCTTTGATTCTTTTCGGAATCGTTCGAGAGTTCGAGCGGCAGGAGCTTCGGAGTGTTGAGGCAACCGAAGAACTGAACATAATATCCGACGAGTTGGCGATTAACACGCTGGATTTCACGCTGGACAGCATGGAAGATATTGATTTTATTTTCCAAGAGAAGCAGCCCGTTTATGCGTACAACGGAAAGACGAAAATCGGCACGTTTTACATCGACGAATCTACCCGCGTAAGCAAAAACGTATACAACGTTTCCTGCATCGACGCTTTGGGAATTCTGGACGAAGACCCATTCCCGGCTTTTGTTTATTCCAACGCCAACGCGAAAACGGTTTTAGAAAGCATCCTCGGCGGGTATTTCGTCTTGGAACTTTCGGAGGAACTACAGACCGAGAAGCTAACAGGATACATTCCTGATTGCACACGAAGGGAAGCTTTGCAGCAGGTGGCGTTTGCGCTTCGGGCTGTTGTGGACACCAGCGGGACAGGAAACGTGAAGGTATGGAGACTGTCTGAGGAAACACCGACGGAGATTCCTATGAACCGTCTCTACGTCGGCGGAGAGGTCAGCCAGTCTGCCATCGTGACCGAGGTAAGAGTTACCGCGCACACGTACAGCACGTCCGGGAGCGGAAGCGATACGATTGAAGTCGGCGGGAAAAAGTATTTCCACACGACGGCGGTCACGGTAAAACAGAACCCGAACATTACGGCATCCACGAAGCCAAACGTCATCGAGGTCAAGGACGCGACGCTTGTCAACTCGACGAATGTTGCAGCGGTGACGCAGCACGTCTTTGACTATTATATGCGGCGGCAGACGCACAGCGTTCAGATCGTCATGGACAAGGAGCTTCCCGGTGACTATGTAGACACCACAACTCCGTGGGATGACCACATTACCGGGACAATAACGAGCATGACCATAAAACTGAGCGGCATCGCGGCGTCTGAGTGCGACATCGTCGGAACGGGGGCTTCTGCATGAGAATTATGAAAACCTTGATTACAGACCGGACGCAGGCTGACGCTTCCTATGCTGAGAAGCTTTACAAGAAGCTGTGGAGCGACTTCACGGAGCAGGAAAAGACAGACTTTGAAGCTGGCTTGAAAGGCTCTTACAAAGCGTCTGACCTGAACCGCGTCGGCACGGCGCTTATCACCATCCGTGACCGGCTGAGAACACATTGTATCGACGTTCCGGCAGAAGTCCGGGAGGATTACGGTTCTGACGAAGTGCTCGACAAAGACGTCATGGACGCTTATATCGAATCCGCGAACGCCGTATACGACGCAGTTGTCAATCCCGCCCCGCGCCCTCCGTCAAAAATCAACGACCTAGATTGGGAAGGCGCGAACAACATTGAAAAGACGATTATCGCCGTAGATGACGTGTTGGAGAGTCGGGAGGTCGGCTGGGTTTACGCGGGGAGTGATATTTATGCTGGGGAGGCATGGTAAAAATGATGAAAAACGAGAAATGGTCGTTTATTGACGGAACCGGGAACCGTTATCTCATTAGTACGCTCGGTAGAGTTATGAGCCTTACCGGTGAGCCTGCTTTCTTAAAACCACATCGCAGAAAAGATGGTTATTTAGAAGTTTGCTTGCTTAGTAAGAAGTATGTTGGGATTCACAGACTTGTAGCGGAAGCTTTTATCCCGAACCCGAACGCTTGCCCGATTATCAATCACATTAACGAGAAGAAAGACGACAACCGCGTTGAAAACTTGGAGTGGTGTACCTACTCATATAACAATTCCTACGGCAATGGATATGAGCAGAAGAAAAGAACGAAGGGTGCTCGGGTTTTGTGCTTCACAGAAAACGGCGATTTTGTAGGAGATTTTTACAGTATGTCGGAGGCAAGCCGCGTTCTCGGTATTGCAATAGGTGGAATATGTGGCGGCGTAAAACACAACGGCGGACACTTTAACGGATATTACTTCCAAAAAATGAAGGAGGCAAACGAGCGTGAAAGACCGAACAAGTAAGCACCCTGGGCGGGTAAAACTCAAGCCCGTTGCCGGACAGACAGATACTTACGACATGACGCGTGCAGACGACCCGGACGATACCGGCACGCCGTTCAACACGCGCACAATGCTCCAAGATTCCACGGGACGCTTTCTCCGCTTGCCGTATGCGAACCCGCTTGTCGACGACGCGTTCCGGCACATGGTCGACCGCATCGTACCCATCGGCACCATCCGGACGAGCCCGGCGCAGAGTCTGGGAGATGCGTGGTTGAAGTGCGACGGGAGCACAGTGACGTTTGAGAACTACCCGCAGTTGTGTTCTGTGCTGAGAAATACGGGCGGTGCGGTAACGTGGGATACGAATGCGTTTCCGGCATCTTACAATGCAAAAAGTGTTTCAAATACAGTGTATTTTGATGGGATGTGGTTTGTTTGTGTGCAGGTTGGTAGCAATTTCAAGATTTTGAAATCCAGCGCGGTTGGTGGAACGTTTTCCGAAGAGGCGACGTTTGCAGGAAGCGAATCTACATACGAAGGCATAATGTGCTCGCTCGCAGTATCTGATGATTATTGCGTGTGCGCATACCGTGTCGGAATAAACGTCAAGATTGCGGTTCGAGAAAAAGGGAACACAAGCTGGACGCAGGTGGGCGTTACACTCCCATCAGATAGCAAAGACGGCACCGGATTCTTCGGACTCGCTGAATGTAACGGGAAATTTGGATTTGCGATAGAAAGATACGGAAGCTCCACGGACGAATATTCCGATAAAACATATGTGGTTCTTTCGGATGCGCCTTTGGATTCTGGTAGCTGGCAGTATTCGATGATTACGAAAACTAACGATATCAGCGGGAATAAATTTTTCGGATATAAGTTCTCGAGCGCAAATGGAAAATGGTTCCTTTCGGCAATCCGACAGGAGACTGGAAGTTCTTTTAGCGGTGATGTAGAGCTGCACGTTGCAAATGGGAGTGAAACCAGCTTCACGAAAATAAAAACTCCTGTCAAATCAGTAGTCATGAAACGTTATTCAGCGTCAGAAGTTGTGTTCCTATCTGGAAAGTATTATTTTTTTGGGACTTACTATTCGCAGTACAACAGCAGTTCGGGAATATTTTATAGACCAGTGTCGACTGTTTATTCTTCCGAAAATCTCACAAACTGGGGTTCTTCTATTGTTACCGGAGAGAACAAACAGGCAACTACCTGCGTAAGTTACGCATCTGCATCGGAATCAACATTACTGGTTGCAACGCAAACAGAAGTTTGGACAACGTCCAGCCCAAACGATGGGTTCAACCAAGCTACTGTACCAACTACTGCGATTACCGCAGTGGCATTGCAGGGAATGACGGCGACGGCATCTTACAAAGGCGGTGTGGCGTATCACGATTACACATATGATTCGCGCCTCTTGCCTACCATCTCGCTTTCGGACGACACGACGACGTTCATCAAAGCAAAGAACGAGCTGGATGTGTTTGAAGCGCAGCAGAGCGGGGGGTGATTAAGTGTTTCAGAAAATTGCAAACGCTTTATCGGTGGAAGTAGAGGGAACTGACCTGACAAAGGCAACGAAGCTCGAATTCTACGTGAAGCAGGCCTGCCAGTTCTTCCAGTACACGCCGGTAGTCGTAGACGAAACGCATCTGCTGGTAAAAATCCCGTACGAAGACGCGATGCGCCTGCGCCCGGGGGCGGTAAGTCTGCAATGCGCGCTGACCGACGCGGACGGAAATAAGCAGGCGGCGGAGATCGTTCAGGTGGACGTGAAGAGCTTCCTAAAGGAGGCGGGGTATGCTTAAAATGGTGCTTTCGCAGCCGGAGATTCGGATGCGGATTGAGCCCGCGAAGGTGGTTTATCAGGGCGGCGTAGCCTACGAGGGAAATTACGAGATCACCCCGTCGGAGGAATTGCAGACGCTCCCGACAGCGAACCGGCAGTTGGCTAGAAATATTGTCGTCGCGCCCATCCCAAAGAACTATGGGAGAATCACCTACAGCGGCGGCGGAATCATAATAACGTAAGGAGTGCACTATGGCGAAAAATGTAAAAATCAGAGACGTGACGTATGAAAGCGTCCCGAATGTGGAAATCCCACTTGCAGATGGCTCTGGCACGGCAAAATTCGTGGACACGGGAAGTGGCGACGCGGCGGCCAGCGACATCCGAGCCGGGAAAAAGGCATGGGCCGACGGCAGCGAGGTCACGGGCTCCGTCCCGGAGAAGGGCGTGGACGACGTAAGCGTCAACGGTAAAAACGTCACCATCCCGGCGGGCATCTACGACGACCCGGTGACCAAGAGCGTCGGCGACGGCACAGTCACCCCCGGCGCGGCGGTTG
>CALCJW010000115.1:0-13841 GCA_937967235.1 uncultured Clostridia bacterium | reverse complement strand
CCCCTGCAGCAAGGCTCGGTTGCCGCAAAGATCGCGCAGTTTTATGTTCTGGACATTCTGTATCATGAGTATTGCAGTAAAAACCCGGAAGCATCTGCGCGGAACAAAGAGAAAATTATGCGGGCATTGGCCAATCGTCATCAATAATCGATCCTTGCGTAGATTCGGAAAGAATCAATACCTCAGCAGCGCCTTAAGCGTATAAGTGCAACCATGCGGAAAACAGCACCATGCTTTCGCGCGAGTGCGTATGAACTACTTTTTTTGAAAGCGTATACTGCTTTGTGCAGTCGAGCTTGGCGAAAAGATGCTCGATCGTCTTTGGCGGGCAGGTATGATCTAATCCTCCAGCAGAAAGCATGACCGGAACATGGATTCGATGTGCATGAGAAAGCGTATCAATATATCCAAGTCGATTCCAGAATTGCGCATGATCCATTTCTTCATAGGCTGGTTTTAGAATGCTGTATGCCGGTCCTTCTAATTCAGTAACCGGAAAATCGGTCAAAAAGGGGAGATCCGCACAAACACATCTGACCTTTTCACCGAGAATTGAGGCAAGCAACAGAGACCCGCCGCCTCCCTGGCTCGTCCCGAATAGAGACATCTGCGGAAGTACTCCCGGCTGCTGCAGTGCCCATCGAATTGCTAAAAGGCAATCTGACAGCCAATCCTCATATCCCCCCTTAAGACCGCGGGCGGTGTGGTCAAGAACCGGCCAGTTTCCATCGGGGAGCTGCATTTCCGGATGAATTCGGTCCGGCCCAGTATATCCCAACGGAGAGATATGCAGAATATGAAAGCCCTGATCGGCCAGCTGCGGATGCATACTGATAGATGAACCATATCCCGGGAGATTAATCAACAAGGGCGCAGGCGTTCGGATTGCAGGTTGCCAATAGCCGTAAAAGGTCTTCCGTCCGTCGCTTGCCATAAATTTAACATACTTATTTACCAACGTATTGGGGGAGTTCCCAAAGGGAACCGTGATTGGACAGTAATCCACAAACTCTGCATGAATTGCTACCGCCTCTGACTGCTTCAAGAGACGATCTGCCCACTGGTCAACTTCTTCGTGGCTTGGATAAGCCTTATGCGCTTCCTGCAACATAACCGTTTGTAAATCCACAAGATAGACCTCCCTAGATATTCTTGTACAATGGTACCGAAACAAGCTCCTAATTTCTTTTTTCTTCATCCTAGCAGATTTTCAGAGAACTTTAAAGTAATACATACATCATTACTAGCATTTTTCAACCATAAACAAGGCGTTATTGACAGGTTTGGAGGAATCATAGTGCAGACGACCATTCCGCAATCGTTGTATTCGGCGATGCGCTTCAACTTTTTGTACGTTGATAAGTACACCTTTCACTCCGGATGGTTTTTTCCTGAGGATTATATCCCCTATTGCTTACTCCGCTTTATTACCAGAGGTGAAGCTGTATTCAAAATCAACGGAGAGGAGATTATCGTACACAAAAATGAGATCGCTTACATACCGGAAGGGGCGGTCATGTCGTGCTGGGCGCTGAGTGATAATATTGAGTTCTATTCTATTCGTTTCTGCGTCACGGCACGATTAAACGACAGCGACTTTCTCGGTGAGTACTTTCATATCCCGACCATTACGAAAAATGCACAGGAGAGCGTTTTGACGTATTTTCAGGAAATCTATCAAAGCGCAACCAGTCAGAATCCAAGCAGGCTGTTTCGGATCCGCGGAAATCTGGAATTGATCCTCGCTTACCTGACCCAGCGAGCCAATGCAGAGGGTGAAGCAGAAGCCCCATCTGAGCGTGATGTGCCGGATGCGCATAGTCTTGAGGCGATCCGCAGAAGAAACGCCAAGACGCAGAACATCAACAGAGATCCGCGAATTCAAGTCGTCGTGGACTATCTGACACCGCACCTGAATGAACCGTTCACGATACAATCACTCAGCGAAATGGCACAGGTCAGCCAGACATCGTTTAGAAGGCTTTTTAAGGCACATACCGGGAAATCACCAAGCGATTATATTCGAGAATTGCGCATGACGTCGGCAGCTAGAATGCTGCTGACCAGCGATCGGGAGATCGCTGAGATCGGATATCAGGTCGGATTCAGCGACGCAAACTATTTTTCGCGCACATTCAGGCAAGTGTTCGGCGTTTCGCCGCATCAATATCGCCGCATCTCGCGTGGGCAGGCAGTGCGCGCAAGGAAAGAATCACCCAAATTATGATCGAATAATGCTATGATTGATCGTTCCATCCTCTACACAAAATAAAAATTATTTTCTATAATGAAGCCACAGCAAAACCACCAAAAATACGTGAAACAGGAAGGGGATTATTATGAAAAAATACTTAGCACTTCTTCTGGCATCCCTGATGCTGCTTGGCTGCCTTGCCGCCTGCAGCTCAGAAAAGAGCACTACGACGCCTCCAGCTGAAACGGCTCAGGACGCCCCGCAGACCACTGTGAAGGAAGAATCCACACCAGCTGACGCGGCAGAGCCTGTTGAAACAGCGGATGAGCTGGAGGGTGAGATCACGTTCTGGCACTCGTTCACGCAGGGCCCAAGACTTGAGCGGATTCAGGCGGCAGCCGATGCATTCATGGCAGAGCATCCCAAAGTGAAAATCAACATTGAAACTTACTCCTGGGCAGACTTCTACACCAAGTGGACGACTGGCCTTGCCTCGGGCAACGTTCCCGACATGAGTACCGCGCAGGCCGGTCAGGTTGTCGAAATGATCAACGCCGACGCGATCATTCCGCTGGATGATATGATCGACGAAATTGGCCGCGACCGTTTCTATGAATCTCCGATTCAGGAAATGACCTATGATGGCAGCTGCTATGCGGTGCCGATCTACTCTCATGCATTTGTGATGTGGTACCGCAAGGATCTGCTGGAAAAGTACAATCTTGATGTTCCCACGACTTGGGACGAGTTCAATGCGGCAGCGACGGCGATCACGCAGGGCGAGAATGGCGAAGTTTATGGCTGCTCTGTTCCGATGGGCACGAACGATATGTATGCAACGTGCTTCTTGGATGTCTGGGCAGGCAGCTGTGGCAAATCCCTTCTGACAGAAGACCGCAAAGCAAACCTGACCGATCCGGATATTGTTGAAGGCATCAAGTTCTGGACGGATATGTATAAGACAAATTCTCCGGCAGACTCGATCAACTACAACACGCTCGATCAGGCGACGCTTTATTATCAGGGCAAAAACGCATTTGACTTCAACTCCGGTTTCCATATCAGCGGCGTTGAGGCAAACCGTCCCGACCTGATGGATTCCATCAGCTGCGCACCGATTCCCACCCGCAGCGAAGGCGAGCAGCCGCAGTACATCGTCAATAATTTGCCGATGGTTGTTTGGAAGAACTCTAAGCATCCTGAAATCTGCAAGGCATTCATCGAGTCTTTCTATGAGCCGGAAACTTATGTCCCGTTCCTGCACTCTGTTCCGGTTGGCATGCTTCCTGCTCTGAAGGAAATCACAAATGATCCGACGTTCCTTGCGGATCCGACGATTCAGAAGTATGAAGCCGAAATGCGTGTGATTAGCGATGCTCTGAGCCACGGCACTTATATTGGCATGGAATATGGTCCCTGCGTCGAGGCTGGCATCCTTGCAAACCAGCGTGTCGTCGAGAATATGTTCCAGGACATCGTCCTGAACGGCACATCTGTTGAAGACGCTGCGGCAGCCGCCAACAAACAGCTGAATGAGTTGTTTGAGGCAACAGAATAAGATTTTATTGGGGTGACCCAGGAGGCGGGGGCTTCCCCCGCCTCCTCTATCTCTAGCGCAGCAAAGGAGGTCTGCAAAATTGTGAAAAGAAGGCGCACGCTATCATCAAAAGCAAGCAGTTGGCTGTTTATTCTTCCCGCGCTCACCGTGGTTATTTTACTCCTGCTATATCCCGTTGCTTCCAGTATCTTCTATAGTCTGACAAACAAAAATCTCATTAAGCCTACTTATCGATTCCTCGGTCTTGATAATTATATTAAAACGTTGACTGATCCGGATTTCTGGACGGCCTTTTGGAACGACCTGAAATGGACCTTTTTCTCTCTGCTGGGGCAGTTAATAGTCGGTTTTACCGGCGCATTGGCGTTGAACCGAATCAAAAAAGGCTCTAGCATTTATCGTACAATTCTGATTATTCCTTGGGCGATTCCATCAATCGTTTTGGCGTTTTCCTGGAAGTGGATTTTGAACGGCGTTTACGGTTTTTTGCCGAATCTTCTGATCAAGCTCGGACTATGCTCAACCGTGCCGGAATTTTTGACTGGAAATCTGGCGTTTGCAACGTTGGTGTTCATCAATATCTGGTTCGGCTCGCCGCTGATCATGGTCAACATCCTGTCAGCGCTGCAAACCGTACCAAAAGATCAGTATGAAGCAGCTCAAATTGATGGTGCAAATACATTCCAGTCTTTCTGGCACATTACAGTTCCGCATATTCGTACTGTTGTTGGATTGTTGGTCGTGCTTCGCACGATTTGGATTTTCAATAGCTTCGATATCATTTACTTGATCACCGGCGGCGGCCCGGCAAATAAAACACTGACCGTTCCGATTTATGCATATAACATTGGTTGGGGATTGAAGCAGCTTGGACGATCTTCAGCAGTTACCGTACTGTTGCTGCTCTTCCTGCTGATTGTGTGTGCGCAGTACTTTAGGCTTTTGAACAAGTGGGAGGAGGAGAAGTGATGCATAAGCGTAAACATTTTAGACGCGGTATCTTAGGTGACACGATCTCCTATACCTATCTGACAATTCTTGCGCTTTTGGCAGCGTTTCCGCTGTTTTGGATATTAGTATCTTCTGTAAAGAGCAAGGGCGAACTGACAGCGAATCCCACTGCGATTTTCCCTCAGGTCTTTTCGCTGGAGTATTATAAAATTGTTTTTGAGCAACTAAAGTTCGGCACAAATATTATGAACAGTGTTGTTGTTGCCGGAAGCACAACAATCATTGCTATTCTGATTTCTGCGCTTGGTGCATATGGTGTTGTTCGGTTCTTCCCGAGATTTGGAAAGATTATGACGAGGGTCCTGATCACGACATATATGTTCCCGCCCATCTTGCTTGCGATCCCATATTCGATCATTATGGGCAAAGCAGGGCTGATGAACAGCCGCGTTGGACTGATTATTGTGTATCTTTCGATTTCTGTCCCATATGCGATTTGGCTTTTGGTTGGATTCTTCCAAACAGTCCCGCTTGAAATTGAAGAAGCCGCATACATGGATGGTGCGAACAAACTTCAAGTATTTAGTCGCGTTGTCTTGCCGATTGTCGCACCCGGTGTAGTTGCCGTGGCAATTTATACATTTATCAACGTATGGAATGAGTTCCTGTTCTCACTCATTTTGATCAACAGCCGCGACAAAATGACCGTTGCGGTTGGACTGAAATCACTCATGGGTCAAGAGGTGCTGGACTGGGGCGTTATGATGGCTGCATCCGCACTTGTTGTCATTCCTTCTGTAATTTTCTTCATGCTGATCCAGAAGCGCATTGCTGGCGGTTTGGCACAGGGCTCTATCAAATAAAAGGAGATATTGTTATGAAAACGATTGGATATGCAATTGTCGGTACGGGATATTTCGGTGCTGAACTTGGTCGCATTATGAAAGAGCAGGAGGGGGCAAAAATTGTTGCAGTTTATGACCCCGAAAATGCTGAGACTGTGGCAAAAGAGCTTGGCTGCGATGTCGAAACGGATTTGGATAAGCTCTGCTCGCGTGATGATGTCGACGCTGTGCTGGTAGCTTCGCCGAACTATCTGCACAAAGAGCCAGTTTTGACAGCAGCACGTCATAAGAAGCACGTCTTCTGTGAAAAGCCGATCGCGCTTTGCTATGCGGACTGCGACGAAATGGTACGCGCCTGCAAAGAAAACGGTGTGATCTTCATGGCAGGCCATGTCATGAACTTCTTCCGCGCGGTGCGCCATACAAAGCAGCTGATCGCAGAGGGGAAAATCGGTCGTGTTCTCTATTGCCACTCTGCGCGTAATGGCTGGGAAGAGCCGCAGCCGTCCATCAGCTGGAAGAAGATCCGCGCAAAATCCGGTGGTCACCTTTATCACCACATCCACGAGCTGGACTGCATTCAGTTCCTGATGGGACCGGCAACAGAGGTTACCATGACTGGTGGCAATGTTGCGCATAAGGGCGAGCAGTTTGGCGACGAGGACGATATGCTGTTTCTCTTGCTGGAATTTGGAAACGGTACCTATGCTGTCGTGGAATACGGCTCTGCGTTCCACTATCCGGAGCATTATGTACTGATTCAGGGTACGAAAGGCTACATTAAACTTGATATGTGCAATGTCGGCATGACTGTCAAAACTGCGGATGGTGAGGAGGAACACTACCTCGTTCACGAAACCAAGGAGGAGGACGACCAGAGAACGCAGATCTATCACAGTACGGAAATGGATGGCGCGATCCAGTATGGTCATCCGGGTAAAAAGCCGCCGCTGTGGCTGCACGGCATCATGAAGAACGAAATGAAATTCTTTAATGGCATTATGCACGGGGATCCGGTGACGGACGAATTCCGTCCGCTTTTGACTGGCGAGGCTGCCCGCGCGGCAATCGCGGCAGCAGACGCTGCAACGCGCTCTCTTCGTGAAGACAGGAAGGTCAAGGTATCTGAAATTACCGGCTAATACCGCTTGCTTTGCATCAAGGTTTTGTATGTGAACCGTGTATCAATATTGCAGACATGAAAATCGAATGGGCTCTCGCTTGAGAGCCCATTGCTACAAAAAGGAGAATAACACATGGACACACAACTGAAAAAATATCAGGGCATTTTCCCGGCGTTTTATGCGTGCTATAACGAAGATGGTAGCGTCAGCGCAGCGCGTGTGAAGCGCTTTGCAGAATATCTTCTGAACAAGGGCGTTACCGGTCTCTACGTCGGCGGCTCGTCCGGTGAATGCATCTACCAGAGTGTAGAAGAACGCAAGACCATCCTCGAAACCGTCATGGATGCAGTCGGCGGCAAGCTCGTTGTCATCGCGCACGTCGCCTGTAACAACACCGCCGACAGCTGCGAGCTGGCACGGCACGCTGAACGCCTCGGCGTTGACGCAATCGCCGCCATCCCGCCGATCTATTTCCATCTGCCGCCGTATGCCATCGCGGACTATTGGAACGCCATCTCTGCAGCTGCGCCAAACACGGATTTTATCATTTATAATATCCCGCAGCTTGCGGGTGTCGCGCTCAGCACGCAGCTTTTGCAGGAAATGGCTAAGAATCCGCGCGTCATCGGCGTCAAAAACTCGTCTATGCCGACGCAGGATATCCAGATGTGGCTTGACGCGACCGAGCGCGAGCTTGTCGTGTTCAACGGTCCGGACGAGCAGCTGATCTCTGGTCTTGCTATCGGCGCGACCGGCGGCATCGGCGGCACCTACGCCGTCATGCCCGAGCTCTATCTCAAGATTTTCGAATGCTATCACACCGGGCGCATGGAGCTGGCACGCGAAATTCAAAACGAATGCTGCCGCATCATTTATAAGATGTGCAGCTGCCATGGCAATCTCTACGCCGTCATGAAAGAGATTCTGCGCCGTGAAGGTATGGACGTCGGTACCGTGCGCGCGCCGCTGCCGAATCTTGTCGCATCCGACATGGACGTTGTTTCCTGTGTGCAGCAGATGATCAAAGAGGCTGTCCAGAAATATGTAAAGGCATAAATCACAGACCTGTTTTTGAATTGTAGCAGGAGGTGCATATACATGAATGAAATGAGAAACCAGCAATTTGCCGAGGCGCATACTTGGGTACGCGCGGAATTGGAGCGCTGCGTAAATTTTTGGCTGAAAAACGGCATGGATCCGGAATTCGGCGGCGTCTATACCTGTCTCGACCGAACCGGTAAAATCTATTCCACGGATAAGAGCGTCTGGATGCAGGGACGGTGCGGCTGGATCTTTGCCCATCTGTGCACAGTCTACGGCACGAAGCCGGAATGGCTCGACGCCAGCCGCAGCTGCCTTGATTTTATGGAGCGTCACTGCTTTAATCACGCCGCAGGCGACCGTATGTATTTTACCGTTACAAAGGACGGTCAGCCGCTGCGGCAGCGCCGGTATTGCTTCTCTGAGGCGTTCTGCGCGATGGCGAACGCGGAATATTACGCCGTCACGGGCGACGAAAGCCGTCTTGCCCGCGCGCGGCAGATGGCAGACCTCTATTGGGATCTCAACCACGGCATGGAAGACCCGGTCGGCATGGGACCCAAGACCATCCCGGAGACGCGCAGCGGCCGCGCCTTCGGCATTCCGATGATCCATCTCAACGTCGCACTCATCCTCATGCGCTGCGACCCGGAGCGCAAGGATATTTACGCCGCGCGCGCGGCACAGTGCGTCGAGGAAATTTTCAAGTATTTTGTCAAGTTTGATCTCGGCTGTACACTGGAAAATGTCGCTCCGGACGGCACGCCGCGCTTTGACTTCACAGACGGTCGCATCGTCAATCCCGGTCACGACATCGAGGGCGTGTGGTTCCTGCTGGAGTATGCGAAGCAGTTCGGCAAGCCCGAACTCATCGAAAAGGCGCAGACCATCTTCGACAACGCCATCCACGCCGGTTGGGACGAGGAATACGGCGGACTTCTGTACTTTGTCGACGCCAAGGGTCTGCCGCCTGAATCTTATGAGCACGATATGAAGCTCTGGTGGCCGCATAACGAAATTCTCATTTCCTCCATGATGCTCTACCGCGACACTGGAAACGAGCAGGATCTTGACTGGTTCTTCACGACGCTCGATTACTGCCAAAAGCATTTCTCTGATCCGGCCTACGGCGAATGGTACGGCTATCTGCGCCGCGACGGGCTTCCTACCATGCCCCCTACCAAGGGCAGCACGTTCAAAGGACCGTTCCATCTGCCGCGCTGCCTCATGCAGCTCGACCAGATGATGACCGAGCTCGAGGCGCGCGCATGAACCGGAAGGAGGCAGTATGAACTATCTTGGAATCGATTACTCTGTTAAGAATATGCCCGCGCTCGATCCGGGGTTCATTCCCTTCGGCGTGTGGGCAAAGGCGTATCTGAAAGAAGCAGATCACCCGTTCAAGATCGCTGTCGAACGCGATCACGGCAAGATCACCGTCTATGAGACGCGCCTGCGCGGCGAAGCTTTCGCTGCCGCGAACATAAGATTTGCAGAGCGGCTCGTCAAAATGCTTCTCTGGTCGGCTGGCGGCTTCCGTATCTATCTTCAGGGCGACGATCCGATCGCCGCGCAGATCCGGGACGCTTACTGCCCCGGCGGTGCGCGTGAATTTGATGCGGGCTTTGAATTTGACATGTTTGAGCGCCCTCTGGAGGTCATCATCTGCTCTGAGGACGACTTCCCCACCGCCAATGAGCAGCCCATCCGCGTCGGCGGTCACACCAACGGCTGCCGCATCGGCTTCGACGCGGGCGGCTCTGACCGCAAAGTCTCTGCCGTCATCGACGGCAAGACCGTCTACTCCGAAGAAGTCATCTGGCACCCGAAAACCAGCGCCGACCCCCAGTATCAGTTTGACGGCATCGTCACGGCTTTTAAGACCGCAGCCTCCAAAATGCCGCGCGTCGACGGCATTGGCGTTTCCTCCGCCGGCACCTTCGTCGGCAATGCACCGATGGTGTCCTCCCTGTTTATCAAGGTCCCGCGTGAACGCCGCGAGGAGGTCAAAACGATCTATGACCGCGCTGCGAAGGAGATCGGCGATGCACCCATCGTCGTTGCCAACGACGGCGACGTGACTGCGCTGGCAGGCTATATGAGCCTTGGCACGGGCTGCGTCATGGGTCTTGCGATGGGCACGAGCGAAGCTGTCGGTTACGTCGACGCCGAGGGAAACATTCTCGGCTGGTTCAACGAGCTGGCCTTTGCACCGGTCGATCTGAATGAACACGCCATGCGCGATGAGTGGTCCGGCGATCTCGGCGTCGGCTGCAAATATTTCTCGCAGGACGCGGTCGCAAAGCTCGCGCCCGCCGCAGGCATCGCGCTGTCTGAGCATCTCACACCCGCTGAAAAGCTCAAGGAAGTGCAGAAGCTGGCGGAAGGCGGTAATCCCTATGCGCTGGCGATCTTCGATTCCATCGGCGTATATCTGGCACATACGCTCAGCCTCTATGAGATGTTCTATGACATCCGGAATCTGCTCGTCCTCGGACGCGTGGCTTCCGGCATCGGCGGCGAGCGCATCGTGTCCGAATGCCAGCGTGTACTGAACGAGGAATATCCAGAGCTTTCGCGGAAGCTGCGCGTCATGCTGCCGGATGAAAACTTCCGCCGTGTCGGTCAGTCAATGGCGGCGGCCAGCTTGCCGGATATCCGCTGAGCGCACCGGAAAGGAGTCAATTTATGTTACATCTGAATCTGATCCGGGTGAGATCACCCGAGGAAATGGCCCGCGCTGCGGCAGATATGTTTGAAGATCTCATCCGGGCAAAACCAGCGTGCGTATTAGGGCTTGCTACCGGCTCGACGCCGCTGCCCCTCTACCGCGAGCTGATTGCACGCGAACAGGGAGGAAAAATCGACTTTTCGCGCGTGCGTTCGGCAAATCTGGACGAGTACAAAGGGTTAGCGCCCAACCAGCCGCAGAGCTACCGCCGCTTCATGCAGGAAAATCTGTTCGACCATATTTCCATCAAGCCCGAAAATACCATCGTCCCGGACGGTTTGGCAGCCGACATCCCTGCCATGTGCGAAGCTTATGAGCATCAGATCGAGGACTGGGGCGGCGTGGACATTCAGCTGCTCGGTCTCGGCCACGACGGGCATATCGGCTTTAACGAACCCTGCGACCATTTCCCGGTCATGACGCATGAGGTAAAACTCACTGAAATGACGCGCGAGGCGAATAAACGCTTCTTTGATTCACTGGAAGACGTTCCGACCTCCGCCATCACAATGGGCATCGGCACGGTCATGTCCGCGCGGAAGATCTTAATGATCGTCACCGGTGCAGATAAGGCGGAGATCCTCCATCAGGTCTTCTTCGGATCGGTCAAGCCCGAGGTTCCCGGCTCCATTCTGCAGTTCCATCCCGACGTGACCGTTATCTGCGACGAAGCGGCGGCAAGGTTTGTGGAGGAATGATATGCTTTTTAAGAATGCCAATATTTTCGTGGGCGGTCAGTTCCAACATGGCTCCTTCCGCGTAGAAAACGGAAGATTCGCTGAAATTTTGACCACCGTCCCTGCGGAGGACGGCATCGATCTGGAAAACCAGTATGTCATTCCGGGTCTTGTGGACGTCCACAACCACGGCAACTCCGGCGCGGATTTCTCGGACGGCGACCATGACGGTCTTGTCAAAATGGCGCGCTATCTCGCGAAAAACGGCGTGACGAGCTTCGCGCCCGCGTCCATGACGCTGCCCTACGACGTGCTGGAGGCGGCGTACAAAACGACTGTGCAGCTTAAAAAGGCGCAGCCGGAGGGCTGTGCCCGTCTCATGGGGATTCAGATGGAAGGACCTTTCTTCTCCGAAAAGAAAAAGGGCGCACAAAACGGCACGTATCTGAGACTGCCGGATTTTGAAGCGTTCAAGCGGCTTTATGACGCTTCCGAAGGGCTCATTCGTATTGCGGATGTGGCGGCGGAGCTGCCGGGCACGGTCGAGTTTACTGAGCAGGTGTCTAAGCTCTGCACAGTCTCCATCGCGCACAGCGACTGCACCTACGAAGAAGCCAGCGCGGTCTTTGACGCGGGCGCGTCCCATCTGACGCACCTGTTTAACGCCATGCCCGGCATCCACCACCGCAAGCCCGGCCCCATTGGCGCGGGCAGCGAGCGTGAAAACGTGGTTGCGGAGCTGATCTGCGACGGCAAGCACATCCATCCGAGCGCAGTGCGCATGGCGTTCAAGCTGTTTCCGGGACGCATCTGCCTCGTTTCCGACGCGCTGCGCTGCTGCGGGATGCCGGACGGGCAGTACACCCTCGGTGGACAGGACGTGTTTCTGTATGGCGGAGTGGCGAAGCTCGCGGACGGCACACTCGCAGGCTCCGCGACGAATCTCTATGATTGTATGCGCAAGGCAGTCGAATTTGGCATTCCCAAAGAGCAAGCCATTCTTTCTGCGACGCTGATTCCCGCGCGGGAAATTGGACGCGAGAAAGAGATCGGCTCCATCGAATCCGGCAAGCTGGCTGACTTCGTTGTTTGCGACGAAGATCTGAGGCTTGCCAGGGCGTTTACGGGTGGAAAACAGATTTGTGAATAAAGGGAATGCAGCATGAAATATGAGCTTCTACATTTAAAGCAATTTTCCCCAAACCTTGGAACCCAAAGTGGCGATCCGCTTGTTAAGGTATATCTTCCGGATAATTTAACGGAAATGGGACGCGATGATGAGCAGCATCCTTGCCTGATTGTTTGCCCCGGCGGGGCCTACGAGTTTTGCAGTCAGCGGGAGGCCGAGCCGATCGCGTTTCACTTCCTGCCGGAAGGATTCAACGTGTTTGTCCTGTTGTACTCTGTTGCACCGCATCACTATCCGGCACAACAGTGCGAGGTGGCCGCCCTGATAGAACTGATCAATCAAAACGCGGATATATGGCACTGTGACACAGGTCGAATTGTGCTTATGGGTTTTTCAGCAGGTGGGCATCTTGCCGCGCAGTACGCAACGTCATATGATTCCAGCACGATTCGTACAGTAATTCCGAACAGCAAGCCGGTGCAAGCGACAGCCCTGGGTTATCCGGTGATCACGGCAGATCCGAAATGGACGCACCAGATCAGTATGACTGCGTTAACAGGAAAAGCGCATTGTTCACCAGAGGAGCTTTATCTATTTTCTTGTGAGAAGCACGTTCGCGCAGATACGCCGCCAACCTTTTTATGGCATACTGCGGAAGATGAATGCGTCCCGGTGATGAACAGCCTGCTATATGCGCAAGCACTTGCAGCGAATCATGTTCCGTTTGAGCTCCATGTTTTCCCGCAGGGAGAACACGGGCTTTCAACAAGCGACCAGCAAACGATCCACAACGCCGGAGAGGTGCATCAATACGACCACATATGGCTGGATTGTGTCAAGAGCTGGTTGAACGTTACGTTGAAACGCTAAATCCGTGAGTATTCTCGCGGATGCCATTATGCTGCCATATCATGCGCCACCAGAGCCGCGTAATAGCTGTTCATCGTGCTCGGCGCGTTAAACAGCATTGCCAGCAGATATTGCCGGATATTCCGAATCCGCGTTGTGTTCTGCTTCAGGCAGTCCATGACGAAACGGATATGTTCGCTGTTCAGCTTCAGCAGCTTCGACCGCACGACCTCGGTCGGGTAGTCATTGCCTGCAACGCGGATTCGGCTGCGGGTGCTGCAAACCGTCTCCTGCACCAGCTCGACGATCTCGTCAAGCTGCTCCCGGTCAACGTGAGGATCACTTGCCAGAACGTCGTAGTCAATATTCTCCAAGATCAAGTCCCGGTAGCGTTCAAACGATTCCTTCGCTTCCGTTCGCTTCTGCGCGGGAGCGTCCGGAAAACCGGAAGGGAAAGGAATCGAATCGGTAATTGATTGATCTGTATTTTGTTTTTCTTTATTTTTTCCTTTAGTATTTAATTGCATTGGATTTTCCAACGTAGGGAAATCCAACATAGGCTTTTCCAATGTTGGATGATCCAATGTAGGCAACGCCTGCGCAGGTTCTTCCGGTGTTGGCTCCGCGTGCGGCTGCTCGTAGATCGTGTAGACGGCTCCGCGCAGGTAGCCGCGCTCGTCACGCTCCCGGCTGCGCTTGATGTAACCGGCACGTTCCAGCTCGCGCACAGCTTCGCGGATGG
>CALCJW010000114.1:0-23150 GCA_937967235.1 uncultured Clostridia bacterium | reverse complement strand
GTCGATCACGGCGAAGACTTGCTCTAATGCATATTCTGTTCCTCGCTCTGCACCAGGATCATCCAAAATCAGAAGATCGTAGGCATTCAGACTGGCAAGAAAGTCAGCACGCTCAGAACCGAACAGTCCCGTCATACGATTCAAAATTGTCGGGAAATTTGTCATCAGAACCGGCACGTCCTTCTCCAGCAGCGCGTTTGCAATGCACCCGGCAAGAAAGGATTTTCTGGTTCCCACATCGCCAAACAGGAGCAGTCCAATATTTTTCCGTGCCGCATCCTCCCAATGTTCCACATAGCGTTTGGCTTTGGCAGTCAGCCCTGGCGTTTTTCCGTTATCGTTGGCAAACGTGCAATCGTAGAGGCGGCGATCCTGTAACCCATGTGCTTTTCGACGCTGAATGCGTTCCAGACGC
Organism: uncultured Clostridia bacterium; assembly: GCA_937967235.1. Lineage (GTDB taxonomy): Bacteria > Bacillota > Clostridia > Oscillospirales > Oscillospiraceae > CAG-170. The sequence continues at coordinate 22,735 of CALCJW010000114.1, read as the reverse complement.
TCCCGTTTTTCTTCTGCCGCTTTGCGCTGTTTTTCCGCAGCACTCTGGCAGGGGCACAGGCAGCGTGGTCGGAGAAAACCTGTTCCGCCGGGAGCAGGAATGACCGTTTGCCGCAAGCCATGACAGGTCTTGCAGTGCAGCAATCCATCAGCGGGATCGAGATACTCATCATCTCGCTGTATCTGCGCAGCTGCATTTGCCGTCAAAAACGCATGGACTTCTTCTGTAATTGGCATCATACGACATCTTCCTCCATTACTTCGTAAGTTCGGATATTTGTCCGCGCGCACTTCTGTTCTCTAATCTCTTTATCTCTATTCTCTGGTGGACAAATGTCCGCTTTTGAGTTAGACAGAAGCTTCTGTGCTTGTAAACGCAGCCGTTCCCGGCGTTTTCGCTCCGCTTCGGTGGAGGATCGCCCGACCAGCAGCTGAATATCCGGCATATAGTACGTACCATCGGTCAGCAGCTCGACAAAACCGAGTTTTAGGAAGATTTGCAGCGCGCGTTCTACGGTGCCGATCTGATGGCGGGTAAACGTTGCGATGGTCTGCGGCGTGTGCGGCAGATTTTCATGCAGCAGGAGAACTCCGTTGTGCTTGAGCGACATCAGGTACATTTTGAGCAGCAAATTGGAATACAAAATACCGTCCGGCATCGTTTCCAGAACAACCATCCGCTCACTGGTGAAGAAATTTTCCTTGAGCTTCATGTAGTAATATTTTTTGTTTTCTGACATAAACTCTCCGTTCTTTTGAAACTGTTTTCGCCGTATTTGCAGCTCGCGCCCCGGCGATGGGGAACAGCGCGGACAGAGCTTGGCAGCTCTCACAGCTCGTGGAAGGGGTCTCGACTGCTTTCAACCCCAGCCACGGCAGCCTGTCTTACGTGCAGGCCGGACATTGTGTGTCCAAACAAATTGGGCGGCATGATGCAGCCTGCCAAGGCTGCCCACGGTGCGTTTCCCGCTCGCCCGTCTTGGGGCCCCCCGCAAAGCCGGACGGCTTTGTGGGGAGAGGAGAAGCAGCGTAGTGATTGAGCTTTCGTGCTTGCACGGAAGCGAAGGATACGCAGCTTGCTTCGACGAGGTCGTCGCGCGCGCCGTGCGCTTTTCCCAACCTGCGGTGTTGTCCGCGTTGCTGGTTATTCAGTTGTTTGGGATTGTGATCCCACCCCCATATTTTCCCTAAAGAGCACCAAAAGGAGCGCTGCGGCCACTCTTGGCCGCAGCGCTCCTTCATTACGTTTTATGGTGCGCTTCGGAATATTCTGTTGCCGGCAGGATTTCCTGTCACGATTCACATGATAGCACTAGAACAAACGTTTGCCAATGGTCCTTTGCAAAAAAATTTCTCTTGCTGCTGCTTCTGAATCGAATCGATTCTACTGTGTTATGGTATTCCGTAGTTTCGGTCAACAGTAGCGGAGGCAGTCTAAATGCTGAAAACGGATGATTGCTTGTGCTACACCTCAAAAAGTATCACCTATACGGTATATCCCGAATTCCTGATGTCCAAGGGCTTCAGCCTTGCTCCTCTCGCCATTGGCGACAGCGAGCATTTTATCAAAAATCTCCTCGCTCATCTTATTTACGGATTTTCCCTCCGTAATGATTTTGCCGGCATTGATGTCAATATTGGTTGCCATTTTTTCATATGTTTCAGGATTTCCTGTGATTTTAATAACGGGTGCAATCGGACTGCCGGTAGGGGTTCCGCGTCCTGTGGTAAAGAGGATGAGCTGTGCTCCGCCTGCAATCATTCCTGTGATAGAATCAATATCTTCCCCCGGCGTATCCATAAAATACAGACCATGCTTCTTAGGATCAATGGATTCGGCATACTCCAGAACACCGATGACTGGGCTTCGTCCTGCTTTGTGGATGCACCCAAGTGATTTTTCTTCGATGGTTGTAAGTCCGCCAGCTATATTGCCCGGTGTGGGCTGTGTCCCGCGAAGATCTACACCATAAAGCTTTGATTTATCTTCCACACGCTTTACCATGGCAGTAAGCTTTTCTCCCAGTTCCCTGGTCACACAGCGTGCTGCCACTAAATGTTCTGCACCTATAAGCTCTGTGGTTTCGCTGAGGATACTTGTACCTCCAAGCTTTATCAGCTCTTATCAGAAACCACGCCTACAGACGGATTCCCTGCAATACCACTGGTAGGATCGCTTCCTCCGCATTCCAGCCCTAAAATAAGTTCGCTGATATCAAATGCAGTCTTGCTCTGGGCTGTAATTTCTCTAAGCATTTTTGCGGCAATTTCTGCACCTTTTGCAATACAGCCCAATGTACCGCCGCACTCCTGAATAACAACTGTTTCAACAGGTTTTTTACTTTCGCGGATCTTATTCGCTACGATCTCCGGCTGAATGCCTTCACAGCCAAGACTGACTACAAGAACTGCTCCCACGTTAGGATTTTTGCCGAAACCAACCAGAGTGCGGACCGTCTGAAGATAATCTGCACCCACCTGACAGCATCCATGCTGATGCGGAATTGCAACTGCTCCCGGCACTAAAGCGGCTATTCTTTCCACAGTATCGCTGGAACAAACTGATGTTGGTAAAATCAACAAATGATTTCTTATCCCAAACGTACCGTTTTCTCTTTTATATCCCATTATCTTCATATTTTTCTCTTCCTTTAGCGGTCTCCACGACCTCTGCTTGATTCTAAGTTCTGAATATGGACCCAATCACCTATCTGAATATCGCGGCTGGCACTACCTATACTCTCCCCATATTTTACGACTGTGTTTCCGGCTTTTATTTCTGCAATTGCAATTTTATGATATGCAGGAACATCATGGGTTGCCTTGATTTTTACTCCATCAACATTGATTATTTCTCCAGGATCTAGATGCCGAAGCATTGTTACCACATTATCTCTGTCAGTCATGCGCACGTAGTTTTTCATCTTTTTCATTCCTTTCAAACATCTGTTTTTTAATTCGCGTTTTTATCTAATATCCTTTTTTAAGCAAAAACTTCTAATGTATTTTCGAATTTGGATTCCTATATCTCTCAAAAGGGCAAAACTATCAACCTATGCCGCAAGCTTCTGATGCCAGACGCTGCCCTTGAATACCTTGCCGTCCATCAGAATTGCGCCTTTGCAGCTCAGCGAAAAGCGTTCGTCTTGCTGCTGCCAGCGTTTCGGCAGCTTTTGCGGTCACGCCGGTGACAGAAAAATATGGAACAGGCTTAGCGCTCATAGCTATCAATACATAAGTAAAGTAATAATGACTTCGTGCGAAAGCTATCTACAAATTGCAACCGAAACGCCGTCTGGAAGCACGGTAATCTCACCAGAACCTGCCATGTCCAGCGCTTCTGCGAGCGTTGGTGCGTATTCCATTTTCATATCCGAAATTCTTTGCTGCATTTGCGGTCTTGTAACAAAAATCACGCGGTGCCGCATTAGAATGCGGCAGAGAATCTGTGTCTGCCACTGATCGGGGAGCGTTTCTCCCTGCGGTGTCTGCGAGAACCGGCGATACAGCTGCACGGGGGAGGCGCAGTTGCACATGTCCCGGTAAAACTGCGAGCCTCCCACGCCGTCAGCCATTTCCGCGCACATAATAATCGTTGCACCCAGCTTTGCAGTAGCCTCTGCGGCGGTCAGACCTTTGACGCACTGGTAGAGATTTTGATCGAGCGGCGCGCCGCCGTTCGTTGTGACGATAATATCGCCCGGGATAGCCGGGGCCTGACAATACTGCCGCAAAAACCGCACGCCGGCCTCGTGCGCCTGCTCAAAATCACCCGCAAAGGCGGCGACAGTTTGCTTATGCTCATTGATAACTACATTCACGATGTAAGCAAGACCGGCCATGCGCGCGGCAGCAACCATATCTTGGTGAATCGGATTATCGTCCAAGATTCCTGTTCTTGCATGTGTGTCGGCGATGAATGCGCCGCAGTGATTGCCGAACACAGTCTGTCGGGCGCAGATGCCGGGCAGGACACTCTTTCTCCCGCCGGAAAATCCCGCAAAAAAATGCGGCTCGATGAAACCCTCAGCCAGAAGCAGATCCGCCTCTGCCGCAACACGGTCGATAACAAGCGGCGCGCCGGAGGGAAGAATACCGATTTGCACGTTTTTCTGCGTGTCAAACGCGTCATGTACGACAAGTTGTTCCTGGTCTGCAATCTGCTCACCGAGCTTCAACTGAAGTTCTTCGGCAGTTGTCCCACGATGGCATCCGGTTGCAACCAGAAGAGTGATTTGGATATCTGGGCTTCCGGCGCGCAGCTCATGAAGCATGTGCGGGAGAATATCCCGACTGGGAACTGGACGTGTATGATCGCTGATGATGATAACAGCGTTCTTCTTTCCCACTGCCAGCTCTGCAAGTGTGGCAGAGCCAATTGGATGGCGCATCGCCTCCTGCACCAGCGTCTCCCCGGCGGCAAGGGGTTTCCTACTGGAAAGTCTGGATGAAATGATGCGGTCGGACGGAGCATCAAATGGGATTGTTGTACGCCCATAGGGTAGCTGTATTTGCATATAAGGTCTCCTCCTGACAGTTTGTTTTGCAGCATGACACGTAAATTACTGCATCTTTTTTTAAAACGTTTTAAAATAAAGGAAATGAAATACTGCATACTTCTCTGCTCTGTGCGTGGGAGCATGGCAGAGGGAAAAGTATGCAGCACGGGTTACTGATATTGAAACTCGAGCATTTCGTTGATACATCTCCGGTGAAAATCTCGGAATTCCTCAGATTCTCCTTCACCGAATTCGGTTTTCAGGAAAACATCGACCATTTCAAGTGCCTGCGGCACCGGCGTATAGAACGCACCGAGCGCCAGAACATTGCAGTCGTTAGCGACGCGGCTGCGCCGGGCGGTTTCCACACTCTCACAGACAGCGCAGAAAACCTTTGGAAACTTTCCGGCAGCAATATGAACACCCATGCCGCTACCGCAGACGAGGATCGCGCGCGGATACAGCCCGTCCTGGATGGCGCGGCCAACACGGTAGCCGGCGGTGTGATAGCTGAGCGGATGGTTCTCATCTGTCATACCCAGATCGTCTACCTCGTAGCCACGCGATAAAAGATGTGATTTTATGGCTTCTTTTAATGAAAAACCTGCAAAATCAGAACCAATTACGAGTCTGTCTGACATAAGAAAATCCCTTCTTCTATTTTATACCTTGCCTTATTTTATATCATCCGGGTCAATTTGACAATTCTATTGTACGATCTTTTTCAACAAAAAAACTCTGCGCTTTTTGTAGATTGTTCTGAAAAAGACGCAACCCCCTTGACAATACAAAAGAACATTGTTAAGCTTAAATCGTTTTAAAGAAGGAGTGAAAACATGGCGGTTAGGTTGGAAGACATTGCGCGGCGTGCTGGTGTTTCCAAGGCAACTGTTTCTCTGGCATTGAACGGAAGTACACTGGTGAAGGACGAAACAAAGGCGGCGATCATTCGTATCGCAAACGAGCTGAATTATATTCCAAACCAGTCAGCGCGCAACTTGGTTCGGAAAAAGACCGGAACCATCGGCGTGATTGTTCCTGACATCGAGAGCGAATACTATGGCAGCCTGGTTTCCCAGATCAACAACGCCGTCTGCGCCATAGGCTACTCCATGCTGCTGGCTATTTCAGCCAACGACTCTTACCAGGAGGAAATTGCGATCCGAACCTTCATTTCTAACAATGTTGAGGGCGTGATCGCGATTCCAATCAACAAGAAGTCATCTTCGCTCGAGGCATTCAGACTACTCAAAAGCAACCGGATTCCTTGTGTATTTTCATCATCCTATTACCCTGACGTCAAGTGTCGGTGCGTGATGGTGGATCTTGGTTTAGGCTCTTATTATATGACAAGGTACCTGCTCAGCAGCGGCAGAACCAACATCCGCTTTTTCTGCGGCTCGCGGGAAATTGTCCCGACGTTTACGCGTATTGATGGGATCAAGCGAGCGTTTTCAGAAAAAAATCTTCCGTTTCGCGACGAGAATATCATTGTTTTCAATGAGATCAATTACAACAGCGTCTACAATTATGTTGGCAGCAATCTGAAAAGCGTATGCAGCGCGGACGCACTGATGTGCGTCAACGATATGATGGCGCTCGGCGCAATCAACGCACTCAGTGGGAGCGGCATTGACGTGCCGGGAAAAATCTCGGTCGTGGGGTATGACAATGTGGCCTATTCTACGGTTTCAGCCATACCCATTACGACAATCAATCAGAACCTGGAGCTGGTTGCGCAGGAAACAGTGTCGCTTCTAAAGCGCGAAATCGATGGTGAAACCATCTCAAAAGATCAGAACTGCATCTACATTCCGCCTGAACTCATCGTGCGTGCGTCGAGCTAATGTGAGTCGCAGCAAAAACCGTAACTTGCTTGCGGTTTTTTTAACGGAGGATTTTTAAAACGATTTAAAAAACGAGATTTTGTATTGAAGGAGATTTTCGTATGAAGCCAACCATCATCGTAGAGACGATTCTGCCTGGACTGAGCTATGAAGAACGGTTCCGCATTGTAAAGGAAGCCGGATTTGACGCGGTAGAGCTCTGGGCGGTCTCGGAGGAGGAAGCGCCGTCGCTGCGCGCATTGGCCGACCGGTACGGCATTGAGATCGTCGGCCTGTCCGGCGACATCACCCCGAGCGGCATGGATCCGCACATGCTGAATTTCGACGAGCAGGACGCGTACTGCGCGATGGTGGAGAAAATCATGACGATCGCAAAGACCATCGGCGCAAAATACCTCCACTGCCACTCCGGCTGCCTGCATCACGCACCGGGAAAGACCAGCGAGGAAATGTTTGCCGCAATGGTGCTCGCGCTGCGCCGTCTGACGCCGAAGGCGGAGCAGGAGGGGCTGGTGCTGCTGGTGGAAAACTGCGAGACCAAGTGGGACAGCCCGGGCTATTATCTCGACGCGGCGGACAAGGTCGCGCGACTGATCCGCATGGTGAACTCGCCGAACGTCCGGTTCATCTACGATCTGTATCACGAGCAGGTCATGCAGGGCGACCTCATCCGAAAGCTGCGCGAAAACATCGACATCATTCCGTACGTGCATGTATCGAATGTGCCGCAGAAGTCGAACCTCGAAAACGGCGAGATCAACTATGACTATGTCGCGCGCGAGCTCAGGCAGCTGCACTTTGACGGCCCACTTGGCTTCGAGGTGATCTCCCACGGAGACTACACGGAGACGTTCCGTCAGATTAAACGCTTTCTGGCGCTGTAACATTTTGTATCAAGCAGCGGACGCGCTGTCATGATAAACAACATTTTAGGAGGAAAACAAATGAAGAAGATCTTAGCACTGATGCTTGCACTGGTCATGCTGCTCAGCCTGGCGGCGTGCGCAGGCAAGACGGAGACCGATCAGGCGCAGAGCGAAGCGCCCGCGGCAGAAGAAACCAAAACGGAAACCGCACCTGCTGCGGAAGAAACGGCGGAGGAATCTCAGGCAGAAGCGTCGGATGAGTCGTTTGACTACTCCGATGTTACGATCGGCATCGTCGTCTTCTCCTCGACAGCGCAGTCCAGCCAGAAGCAGGTTGCCGCGGCAAAGCAGGCCTGCGAGGAGTATGGCGCAAGCTGCATTGACCTCTACGCCGAGGGTGACAAGGAAGAAATGCTCAACTGCATCTCGCAGCTCATCGAAGCTGACGTTGACGCCATCATCATGCAGCCCGTTTCTCTCCCCGGTCAAGGCATTCTGGAAGAGATCAAGGCAGCCGGCATTCTCTGCTGCATCTTTGACCAGCCCCTTGAGGGCGCGGGCTTCGAGGACACCGGCCTTGTGATCTCCAACTGGACCTCCAACAACAGAATGGCGGGCGAGCTGGCTGCTGCCGATATGCTCAAGCGCGCCAACGGCAAGACGGTCAACTGCCTCGTTATGAACGACCCGACGGGCTCGTCTGCCGGCGTTTCCCGCTGTGAGGGCTTCATCGACGCCATCAACGCGAACGACTCTCTGGTTCTGCTCGAGGAAAACGCGACGCTCAAGGATGACATCGCGCAGGAGCTGGCACTGGCGGAAAGCTGGGTTGAAAAGTACGATGACATCGGAGGCTTCTTCTGCTTCCATGACAACGGTGCTATCGCAATGGTGCAGGCGCTCAAGGCAGCCGGCCGTCTGGGTGAAACTTATGTCTACGGCGTCGACGGCAACGCGGAGGCGCTAGAGTCCATCAAGATCGGCGAGCTCACCGGCACGGTCGTTCAGCAGTCTGGCCTCATGGCCTACAACAGCTGCATCGACGTGTTCAACACGCTGGCCGGCAAGGAGCTTGGTCATGACTTCATTTCATATATCGATGTGATTCTGGTCACGGCGGAGAACGTGGACGATTATCTGTAAGCCTATCAGCCGTCACGGGCAGAAGAACCCTTTGCGGTTCTTCTGCTCTGACGGGAGCTTTCGTGGGACAGAAGGAGCTTAACATGAGCGAGACTATATTGAAAATGAGGGGCGTCTGCAAAAGCTTTCCCGGTGTCAAGGCGCTGCAGAACGTGGATTTCGATCTGCTGCGCGGCGAGGTTCATGTGCTGATCGGCGAGAACGGCTCGGGCAAGTCGACGCTGATGAAATGTCTCTCCGGCATTTACCCCATGGATGAGGGAACCATCGAATATCTCGGAAAGCCGCTCACCATTGAAAACGTGAATACAACGATCAACTGTGGCATCAGCATGGTGCACCAGGAGCTAGCACTGAACGATCATCTGACCGTTGCAGACAATATCTTTATGGGTCACGAGCTGACAAATGGTATTTTTGTCAACAGAAAGGACATGGCGGAGAGGGCGCAGCAGATGCTTTCTGAGCTCGGTGCAGGATTTCAGGCCAACACGCTTGTCGGCGATCTTTCCATCGCGGAAAAGCAGCTGGTAGAGATTGCGAAGGCTGTCAATACAAACGCGAAAATTCTGATTCTTGACGAACCGACGGCAGTTTTGACAGAGCGCGAGGTTACGCATCTGTTCGGGCTGATCCGAAAGTTTACGGCGTCCGGAATGTCTATCATATACATTTCCCACCGGATGGAGGAAATTTTTGAAATCGGCGACCGCATCACGGTGCTGCGCGACGGCGAATACCGCGGCACGTATCCGAAGAGTGAGCTGACCGTCAGCCGCCTCATCAGCCTGATGGTCGGTCGCAGCGCGGACGACGGCATTGCGTATCAACCGCACGAGATCGGCGAGACAATTCTCGAGGTGAAGAATCTTAGCCGCGCGGACGGACGGGCTCAAGACGCGTCGTTCTATCTGCGAAAGGGCGAGATCCTCGGCTTTGCCGGGCTGGTCGGCGCGGGGCGCACGGAGCTGATGCAGATGCTCTTTGGTCTGGAACAGCCGAGCGCTGGCGAAATCATCCTAAATGGCGAGCGCGTTGCCATCAAGAATGTCCGTGAGGCGATCGCGCACGGCATTGGCATGGTGCCTGAGGAGCGCAAGACCATGGGACTGGTTCTGCAGAATACGATCAAATTTAATCTGACGCTTGGCGTTCTGGATCAATTTTTCGGCAAGGTGATCGGTTTGAATGCGCGGAAGGAAGACGAGATTTGTCAGAAATACAAGGACACACTCTCCATTCGGATGGCATCGGTCAACCAGGCGGTTGAAAACTTATCCGGCGGTAACCAGCAGAAGGTTGTCATATCCAAATGGCTGGCTAGCTCGCCGAGCATTCTAATTCTCGACGAGCCGACGCGTGGAATCGACGTTGGCGCGAAATTTGAAGTGTACGGGCTGATTCAGGAAATGGTTTCCAGAGGCATCAGCATCATCATGATTTCTTCGGAACTTCCGGAGCTGCTCGGTCTGAGTGACCGTGTCTATGTCATGCATAATGGGAAAATCAACGCCTGTCTCGACCGAGACCAGATGGATCAGCAGACGGTACTAAACTATGCGTTTGGAGTGAATGGAAAATGAAGCATTCGAATACTACCCTGAATGGAAGCCGGGACCGTCTTTGGCTGAGCTTTAAAAATGCGCTGCGCGTCAACAGCGGTCCTCTGGTCGCGCTGGTTGTCATCTACTTGGCAGGCGCGCTTGCAACGAGCAAGTTCTTTACCTTTAGCAACCAGATGTCCCTGCTCAAAACAACCTCAACGACGGCCATCACGGCTTTTGGTTTGACGTTTGTGTTGCTGCTTGGCGGCATCGATCTGTCGGTTGGCTCAAGCAGTGCGCTTGCCGGATGTATGGTCGCGTTGGCTGCGCAAAAAACTGGTATCCCGAGCTATATCGCCATGCCGATTGCGGTGCTGGTGGTCGGCTTCGGTGCAGGTTTGTTCAACGCCTTCCTGCTCGGGCAGCTGAAAATGCCGCCCTTCATCGCGACAATGGCGACGATGAACTCTGTGCGCGGCATCGCATATCTCATTACAAACGGGCGCGCAGTCAACGTTCTTCGCACGCAGGACGCGTGGTTCGAGCTGATCGGCACAAAGCTCCTGTTTGGAAAGGTGCCCGTTACGGCGCTGTATCTCATTGCATTCTTTATTGTCCTCTGGACAGTTCTGAACCGGACAAAATTTGGTCGTCATGTATATGCTGTCGGTGGTAACCGTATTGCAGCGGAATATTCCGGCATCAATGCCAAACGTGTGGAGGCGTGGTGCTATATCATTGCGAGCCTCTGTGCCGCTTTCAGCGGCGTTGTCATCTGTGCACGACTCGCGGCAGGTGAACCAACTATCAGCAACGATGCGACGTTCGATTCCGTTATCAGCGCAGCCGTCGGTGGACTCAACATGACCGGCGGTGCTGGCACGCTGACCGGCACGCTTTGCGGTGCGATTTTGTTTAGCGCTATCAACAACATTTTCAACCTCTGCGGCGTGAACTCGAACTGGCAGCGTGTGTTCAACGGTCTGATTATCGTCATCGCCGTGTATATTAACTATCTCAGAAAGCAAATCAGCAAAAAGCGGTCCCTGAAATCTAAATAAAAACGGAGGAAAACAACATGTCATTTATGGATCGGTTCTCTTTGAAGGGAAAGAAAATTATTGTCACCGGCGGTGCGCAGGGCATCGGCAAGGCTGTCAGCGAAGCGATGGCGGACGGCGGCGCAGAAATCGGCATTTTCGATATGAACATTGATCTTGCCAAAAAGACGGCGGCTGAAATTGCGCAGGCTTACGGCACAAAGGTCGAAGCCTTCCAGTGCAACGTCACTGCCCCCGAGGATGTTGACCGTGCATTTGCGGACTTCCTCAACAGTTTCGGCGATCTGGACGGCGTATTCAATAACGCCGGTATTTGCCTGCATAAGGAAGCCACCGAAGTCACCTACGACGAATGGTATAAGGTTGTGAACGTCAACCTCAACGGCATTTTCTTGGTTGCGCGCGCGGCTGGCCGCTACTTCATCGACCATGGCAAGAAGGGCTCGATCGTCAATACAGCCTCCATGTCCGGTCACATTGTCAATATTCCGCAGCCGCAGGCTTCTTACAACGCTTCGAAGGCAGGCGTCAGCCAGCTGACAAAGTCCCTCGCGGTTGAATGGGCAACGAAGGGCGTCCGTGTCAACTGCATCAGCCCCGGCTATGTCGGCAGCGACATGGTTACGCTGGTTCGCCAGGATTGGCAGGATACATGGCTTGGCATGATTCCGTATCATCGCTACTGTGACCCGAAGGAACTCGCGGGCGGCGTTATCTATCTGCTCAGCGACGCATCTACCTACACCTCTGGCTGCGATCTGATCATCGACGGCTGCTTCACTTGTATCTAAAAGAGCAATCGGATAAAGGGACAGGACTCCCTCTTCCTTTATCCGAAATTTAAAACGTTTTAATTTCGGAGCGGTAGGACATACCATCCCAAAGAAAGAGGTGTATCGTTTGCCGGAACTGTTACTTGGAATTGACATAGGAACGTCTGCATGCAAGGTTGCAGCATTTGAAGCGGATGGGACGGTTGCTGCGCAGACAACAAGAAGTTACCAGGTTTTCTATCCGAACCCAGGATGGGCGGAGCAGGATCCCGAACAATGGTGGGGTGCTGTCTGTGAAGCAATTCGCGATGTTTTGCATCAGCCGCAGGTAGACAGCAAGAAAATTGTAGGAATTGGCATTGATGGACAAAGTTGGTCCGCCATTGCGCTCAGCGGCGATGGAGACGTACTCTGTCGGACGCCGATCTGGATGGATACGCGCAGCCAGGGAATCTGCGACAGGCTTTCGCGGCAAATCGGCGCGGAGAGGATTTTTTCTGTATCCGGTAATTCCATTAAGCCATCGTATACGCTGCCGAAAATCTTATGGTACAAAGATCAGGCGCCGCAGATTTACAAAAAAATTGATAAAATTCTCCAGTCTAACGGTTTTATTGCCTGGAAGCTAACGGGAGAAATCACACAGGATGTTTCGCAGGGTTACGGTCTGCAATGCTTTGACATGCGCAAAAAAAAGTGGGACGCGGGGATGTGCCGGGAGATGGGTATTTCCATGTCCATGCTGCCGCAACTGGCTGAATGCGATTGCATTATCGGTCGCGTAACACACAAAGCCTCCAGAGATTGCGGGCTTCCTGAGGGAATTCCTGTTGTGGCAGGTGGCTTGGACGCCGCTTGCGGCACGTTGGGTGCGGGCGTGATCGAAGAAGGGCAAACACAGGAACAAGGTGGTCAGGCAGGTGGCATGAGCATCTGCCTGTCGCGCTATTGCGCAGATCCGCGGCTGATCCTCAGCTATCATGTGGTGCCCGGAAAATGGCTGCTGCAGGGAGGTACGACCGGAGGCGGCGGGGTGATGCAGTGGCTCAGCCGGGAACTGGCCGAGCCCGAGCAGCAGCGTGCGAGAGAATGCGGTGGGAGCGTCTTTGCGGAAATGGACAAACTGGCGGCAAAGATTTCTGCTGGAAGCGAAGGCGTGCTGTTCTTGCCGTATATGGCAGGTGAACGCTCGCCAATCTGGAACCCCTACGCGAAGGGTGTTTTCTACGGGCTGGATTTCACCAAGACGCGTGCGCATTTTTACCGGGCGGCCATGGAGGGCGTTGCGTATTCGCTGCGGCACAATCTGGAAATCGCGGCGCAGACCGGCGCGCCTGTCACGCAGCTGCACGCAATGGGCGGCGCGGCAAACAGCAAACTCTGGACACAGATTAAATCCGACGTGACTGGTCTTCCTATCCGCAGCGCAAAATCTGACATGGCTACAACACTTGGCGCGGCGATGCTGGCAGGCGTTGCGACCGGTGTGTACAAAGATTACGCGCAAGCTGTGCAGCAGACAGTAAATATGGAACGCAGCTATGTGCCGAACGAAGAAAACAGCAGCGTTTATGAGCGTGGCTTCTGTGACTATCTTAAGCTGTACTCTCAGTTGGAAACGTTGATGCACGGATAAAGTAAAAGAGGGAAGCAAAATGAAAGCAGGAGTTTTATTTTCCAAAGGAGATATCCGCTATGCGGATTGGCCGGACCCTGAGGTAAGAGCCGGGCAGGTCCGGATCAAGGTCATGGCCTGCGGCATTTGCGGCAGCGATGTCCCGAGAGTTCACGGCGATGAAGCGCATTATTTCCCGATCGTATTGGGACATGAGTTTTCCGGCGTGATTGATGAAGTTGGAGCGGGTGTAGAGAGTCTGACGGTTGGAGACCATGTAACGGTCGCGCCGCTTGTTCCATGCATGAAATGTGAGCAGTGCCTCACGGGCGCATACAGCCAGTGCCGGCACTACAGCTTTATCGGCTCGCGCGAGCCGGGTGGCTTTGCGGAGTATGTCGCAGTTCCGGCAGAAAACGTCGTCAAAATGGAGCCCAACGTGAGCTTTGAAGCTGGCGCGCTTTTTGAGCCGTCAACCGTTGCGCTGCACGGCATTTTCCGCAGTGGCTTCCATGGCGGCACAAGGGCAGCTGTCCTCGGCGGCGGCAACATCGGCATTCTCGCAATGCAATGGCTACGGATTTTGGGCGCGATGGAGGTCAGTGTGTTTGACATTGCCGACGAGCGTTTGGCACTTGCACAGCGGCTGGGCGCAGATAAGACCTATAACACGCTGGCGTCGGAATTTGAAGATCAGAAGCGCGCGATTCTGGAAGAGGGCGGTTTTGATTACGTCTTTGAGACGGCTGGTCAGCCAGTGACGATCAAAATGGGATTGGAGCTGGTCGCGCGGCGCGGCACACTGTGCTGCATCGGTACTCCACACAAGGATTTTACGTTCCCTTGGAAGCAGTGGGAGCTGATCAACCGGAAAGAGTGCGTCGTGACGGGTTCATGGATGAGCTACAGTGCACCCTTCCCCGGAAAAGAGTGGAGCATGACCGCACACTATTTTTCAACCGGTGCACTCAAAATCGACGATTCCATGATCCACTCAAAAATAGCACTTTGTGACATTGAGCAGGCTTTCGCGCTCTTTAAAGACGGCGTGCCTGTTAAAGGCAAAGTGCTGGTAGTTGATCCGTCCTTGGCGGAAGAATAACAGGAGGACATAATGCATCCCATTCAAACCATGATTGAACGCTATCACGCCGGGCAGCACGCGGGCATTTATTCCTGCTGCTGTGCGAACGAACTTGTTATCCGCGCCGTCATGCAGCAAGCGCTGCGCTGTGGCAGCGAGGTTCTCATCGAGGCGACGGCCAATCAGGTCAATCAAGACGGCGGCTATACCGGCATGACGCCGGCTGACTTTGTCGACTACGTGCAGCGCATCGCGCAGAGTGTTGGCTTTCCGATGGAACGCGTCATTCTCGGAGGCGACCATCTGGGACCTTTGACCTGGACGAGCCTTCCTGAGCACGAGGCCATGGAGCACGCGCGCGTGCTGGTCGCGGCTTATGCGGGCGCTGGCTTTACAAAAATTCATATTGACACCAGCATGAAGGTAGCAAGTGACGATCCGGACACGCGGCTTTCTGATGCTGTGATCGCAAGGCGCGGTGCGGCACTTTGCGCAGCGTCGGAGGCGGCGTATGCAGTGTACCAGAAAACGCATCCGCAGGCGCAAAAACCTGTGTACGTTATCGGCAGCGAGGTGCCGATTCCAGGCGGTACGCAGGAGCAAGAAACCATGCAGATCACGTCACCTGCGGATTGTGAGAGCACCATCAAAACGTTCTTTTCTGCGTTTGAAGCGGCAGAACTGACGGATGTGTGGCAGCGTGTGGTCGGCGTGGTTGTGCAGCCGGGAGTTGAATACGGCAGCCATGATGTAGTACAATATGATCGGGAGCTTGCAAAACCGCTGCATACAGTGCTCGAGCGGCATCCGCAGCTTTGCTTTGAGGCGCACTCAACGGACTATCAGACGAGAGAGCACCTGCACCAGCTGGTGGAAGATGGCTTTCTGATTCTGAAGGTCGGTCCTGCGCTGACGTTTGCGCTGCGAGAGGCGCTTCTGGCGCTCGACCTTATCGACGCGGAGCTCTACCCAGATGCTCCCAGTGGTTATCGGGCGGCACTGGAGAAGACGATGGTCGAAAAACCCAACCAGTGGAAAAAATATTACCACGGCTCTGCGACTGAGCAGCGCTTCGACTGCATCTACAGCCTGTCCGACCGGCAGCGGTATTATTCCGCCGAGCCGTCCGTGCATGATGCGCTAGAGCGTATGTTGTGCCGACTGCGCGGAAAGATCATCCCGGAGGCACTGCTGAGCCAGTATATGCCTTTGCAGTTCAAGAAGGTGCGCGCAGGAACGCTCAAAAACGAGGTGGACGCACTCATTACAGATTACATAGAGCAGTGCTGCATCGCGGACTACGCGTATGCAGCGCGGGGATAAGGACGCACATATTCAGGGAGGACACTATGGATTTTTCTGCGTTAGATCAATATTTGCAGCATATTATTGAGGTTGGGCCATCTGGATGCGCCGTATCGGTCAATCTGGGCGGAGAGACGGTATTCTCCGGCTGCTATGGCATGGAAAGCGATCAGACCATGCAGCCGGTCAGCGAACAGACGCTATTTCGCATGTACTCGGTGTCAAAGGTCATAACGGCTGTCGCGGTGATGAAGATCTATGAAAAAGGCGCGTTTGCGCTGGACGATCCCCTGTGCAGATACCTCCCGGAGTTTTCTGCGCCGCAGGTGCTGAAGGGTGCGGCGAACAATGCCATTGTCTGCGTTCCTGCGCGCGAGCCGATCACCATCCGTCACCTTCTGACCATGACGGCAGGCCTTGCGTATGATTCGCAGCTCGACTCGGTCAGCTGGCAGACGATGCAGCTGGTGCAGCGGTTGAACCAGGGCGCGTATTCGGTACGGGAGTTTTCACGCGAGATTGCAAAGCTTCCGCTCGCGTTTGAGCCCGGCTGTGGCTACCGCTATAGCTTCTGCTTGGATGTGGCGGGCGCGCTGGTGGAAGAACTCTCGGGGAAGCGGTTCGGTAAATTTCTGGCAGACGAGATTTTTGAACCACTTGGCATGGAACACAGCGGATTTTTCTTCGAAGACCTGCGCAAGGAGCATCTCGCGGAATTTTACAGCTTGGACGCGGACGGAAAGCGCTATGTCGACCCGATCGACGACAAGGCGTACTGCAAATCGCGTGGCTATGAAAGCGGTGGCGCGGGTGTTTTGTCAACATTGGCAGATATAACGAAATTTGCTTCCGCGCTTGCAAACGGCGGAAACGGCATTCTCGGTCGGAAAACGATCGATTTGATGCGGCAGGATCATTTGCGCGGAAAAGCGCGTGAGGACTTCTGCGCCGCAACGCAGAACCCCGCTTGGAGGCTTTTAAAAGGATACAGCTATGGTCTCGGTGTCAGAACACTGGTATCTCTGGCAGAAAGCGGTCTCAACGGAAGCATCGGAGAATTTGGCTGGGGAAGCGTAGGCGGCAGTTTTATCGTCTGCGACCCACAGGAGCGGCTTTCAATCTGCTATTTGCATCAGCTGCACCAGCCGGACAACATGGAAAACGAAATCACGCCCCGCGTGAAGGCTATGGTTTACAGTCAACTTGCGTAAGGAGGAGCTATGGATTACAAAATGGACGGCCTTGCCCATATTGGGCTGGTTGTAAAGAATACAGAACAGACGGTTGCATTTTATACGCAGCGGCTCGGCTTCCAGAAGGTAGCGGAAAAGACGATCCAGACGGAAAACAGAAAGCTTCAGGTGACATTTCTGCGCAACGGAAACCTGACGCTGGAGTGTCTGGAACACGAGGTGTTCCCACAGGCGCATGGCGACGGACTGATCGTCCACATCGCCATCAACGTAAAAAATATCGAAAAGGTCATCGAGGCGCTTGACGCGTACGGTGTGGAATGGGTTGAGGGACTCGTTTACCAGCCGGATCTTTGGGAAAACGGCTGCAAGTCTGCACTGTTCAAAGGTCCAAGCGGCGAGATCCTGGAAGTCAACGAGACGCTTTGACAGGAGGAATATATGAAGATCGGTATTTGCTCTACGGATTTCCAGCCCACAAGCGCTGACGCGTTGTTTGAAAAGATGCGCGCGCTGCGCTTTACCGCGACGCAGTTCAGCTTTGACTCCGTACTCGGCTCGGAGGAGATGCTGCCGGAATATAACGAGGAGCTGCTTGCGGAGATTGATTGCGCGGCAAAGAAACATGCAGTAGAGATCGTCGCCATCAACGCGACATTCAATATGTTAGATCCCATCGACACGCGCCGTGAGGAAAATATCCGCAGGATGGACGTCATGTGCCGCGCGGCCAGACGGCTAGGCTGCCCGATCCTGACGCTGTGTACCGGCTCACGCAACCCGGACAGCGGTTGGGTCTGGCACGAGGATAACAGCAAACCTGAGTCGTGGGCGCTGATGATTTCGGTCATGCGTCGGTTGGTTGCGTACGCGAAACAGTATGATCTGACACTCGTTGTGGAGACGGAAGCTGCCAACGTCGTGCAGACGCCGCAACTGGCAAGAAAAATGCTCGACGAGATCGGATCTCCGCATCTGAAGATGGTCATCGACTGCGCGAACCTCTTCCTGTCCGGAACGGCGCACCGGGAAAACGCTGCCGCGACCATTCAAAGCGCGTTCGACGCGTTCGGCGCGGAAATTGCACTGGCGCACGGTAAGGACATTGCGGACTCCGACGGCATTGAATTTGCACCTGTCGGGACCGGCATTGTGGATTACGACCTGTTTTTACGTCTTCTGTATCAGTACGGCTATCGCGGTGCACTTATTGAACACGGCATTTACAAAGAAAACCTGATGCCTGCGTGTGTGGACTTCTTGTCAGAGAAAATCAAAAGCAGTCAATATGATTTGGAAGAATAACGTATGTACGAGTGAACGCCTCTACAAGTTGTCTTTGAATCTTCCAATATGTAATATGCGCTATATTTTCAAAACCGTCTTTTGATCCAAAACAGTAGGTTTTATCTGTACCGCAAGTCAAGGAGAAAAAGGCAACATATCCGGTTTAACAGGGGCAGCATCCAACTGCGCAGCAAGAAAGATCTGATCCACGGCTTTATTAGTACGGTCAATGCCGCAACGGATGTTAACCGCGATTGGCAGAGCTATGTGCAGCAGCAAAAGCAGCAGGAGCTGGAACAAATCATCGCGGAAGAAAAGCTGAAGCCCGCGGAGGCGCAGCGCTTCGTCGCCAACGCGTTCCGCGACGGTGCGCTCAAAACGACCGGCACGGATATTGACCAGATCCTGCCGCCCGTCTCCCGCTTTGGCGGCGGCAACCGCACGGAAAAGAAGAAAACGATCATCCAGCGGCTTGCGCAGTTTTTTGAAAAATACTTCGGGATTTAGTGGTTTCACGCCGACTTGCATTCCAGCTCCGCTTGGGGCAACAATCGGACATTGAATCCTTTCTTCTTTGTTCTGACAGCAATCCAATGAAGAGAAGATGCACTGCGCAGATCCCGGAAATCATTGTGCTTATGACACAGGTAATACGGGATTCGAGCAGTGCATTTCAAATGTGCGGTATTTGCTATAAAAATCATTGATTGGGTTGGAGCGTTGCGGTTTTTAAGGGCGGCAGTTCGATGCCGAAATTGCTGTACCGCTCCAAGGAATGCAACTCTGTTTTGATAAACGCCCACGACCTGCGATAATCATCGCATACGGAGAATGAAGATTCCTTCATAAACAGCGTAAATCCGTCCGGGTCATCGCCGTACTTCAAGTCAAACTCCTCGGCACACCGAATCTTTTCCCAGTCGGAAAGGTTTGTTCTCCCATGAAGAATATGCTCCAAATTCAAAGAGAAATAGTACATGCTATATGGAATCCCCGCGACTTTGGGGCAGGCAGAAAGTCGGTCGATATTGTTCCGTTTGCGCTGGTTGCGGTCAAGAATCCCGGCGCGATTTGGCGTTTGAATTTGCGTTTCTGTATAGTATGGTGGAGTATCAATTTCCACCGTATCATTCTCGACAACAGCATCATCAGGGATGAATACACTGTCCATATCGGTGAGATGAACAATTCGGCAAATATCGCTCTTTCTGTAGATACTGCCCATAAACTCCTTGACCTGCTCCCAAATGGCAGCCACGATCTTATCCGAAGAAGTGAAATCGCGGGTCAGAATATCTCCATGAATGACCTGAAATTTTACCGTCGCAGAAGAAAAGATACGGTTCAAAACCGTAGAAAGGCTAGTTTCATCTGTCGGCCCCTCTACGATAAAGAGCATAACCTTCTTTTTAGCCATTGGATACTTCCGAGGATGCGTCCCCAGACAAAGAAAGGCTCTCCATACGCTTGCCGACAATTCTCATTGCGTGCGCGATTTCGGACACATTGGTTTCTTCGTAGAGAGATGCATCATCATCGCTTCCAAGGATGACTTCACGCAGATACATGGAGCGCAGATTATTTGTTGCCCGCACGCTTTTGATGCGAGTATATCGAGCGCTTGGGTTCGTCGTTGTAAAGACGATAGAATTGCTTTCCAATGTTTCCAGCGGATAGAGATTATGCGAGGTGAAAATCAACTGCCCCTTGCCGGATTTCTGCATGATTCGCAGCAATTCCCCCAGCAGATACTCGTAGATACCGGAGTCCAGCTCGTCAATCGCGAGTGTGATGGACGGGCTATTATATGCAGCAATCAACAAATGCAGAACGGAGATGATTTTTTTAATGCCCTCAGATTCATATTTTAAAGGTAGGAGATGTAGTTCACCATTGGCGCAGGAAAGCTCCCTTGCCAACTGGATTTTTGTGCCTTGCTCGCCATTTTCCATCAACTCCGTACCGAGCTCCACAAGTGACAGTTGTGCACCGGGAACAATTTCACAGAGAACAGTGCTGATAGTTGCTATGACCTGTTGTATGATTTCCAAATAGCGGTTTGGGATTGTAACTGGCTGATCAATCGGCAGTGCAAACGTACCGCCAGCCGTTTCTGCCCTGAAATTAACAGGAATTGCTGCATCCAGCGAGATCAGCCCGTTATTTCGGTTCAAGATGACAAAGAATGATGTGTTTGCAAAGTTGGACAGTTCGAACAGCGGTTCAACTTTATCGTCATGTTCCTGCGCTACATCATGAAGCATTTTCAGGAACTCTGGGGAGAAAAGAAAGGACCGATGCTCCTTTTGGCACAGTAATTTTATAACACGAAGCTCGTTCATTTTTGCATTTTGCTTCGAACCGAATAACGATTCCAGCCGAACTTGTGGTGAGAACACAGCGTCCTCTGACTGGTGCGTGCACGCAAAGATCGGTTTCATCCAAGCTGTTTTTGCTGAATCAGTTCTGGTTGTGGCGCACTTGACGGTTTCATCAATAGCATCTTTACTCAAAACAGCAGAGTAGATGAGACGCCGCTTATATACTACATTGCCCGCATCCAGCTTGAGGATGCTGAACTCAAATTGCAGTTCGGCTTTCTCTTGTCCGTAGGAAATGCAGTCTGACAGTTCTGCTCCGACCTTTTGCCCGGACAGCAGCGTTTTCAGGATTTCCAGTGCATCAATAAATGTTGTTTTGCCGGAGCCGTTCTGACCATAAATGCCGAGGACATCAGCTTTCGGCGCAAAAATATCCTCGCTATAATTGCATGGAAAGCGGATTTCGCCGGATTCAACATTTCTAAAATTCCGAATGCCTGCCCGTTGGATTCGGATAACAGGAGTTTCATTCACAGATACCACCTCAGTGCTCAGTATAACCGCCTTTTCAGAAAATAGCAATACAAAACAATAAAATCGAATAAATAATTCGATTATTGAAAATTCAATGGGCAATATATAAAATTCAAACCAGCAAGCCGGGCTTTGTAGCAGATTTGCATTCCAGCGCACTTTGGGGTATACTGCAAATAAGAAGTTCAGAAGGGGAGGTGTCAATATGTGTACGCGCAATCAAGCGTTTGAGATTTTGAAGATCGTCTATCACGCCTGTGATCCAATTCTAGGGCACAGCATCCACGATGCAATTTTGTACGGATCCTATGCCCGCGGCGATTTTACCGCGGAGTCGGATATTGACATTCTCCTGACCGCAGATTTGACGCAGGAACAGATCGCGTCGCAGCGGCGTGCGGTTTCTGGAGTAGCAAGCACACTCAGCCTTGACCACGACATCACGGTTTCTGTCCACGTTGTGCCACTGGCACAGTTCCGGCGGTATGCAGATTTCCTGCCGTTCTATCTGAACGTGCTGAAGGAGGGGATTCGCTATGCTGGACGTGGGGTGATTTTCGTCTGACCCAAACCGTGACCCAGACTGGGCAAAAATACGATGGACGCAATAGAAAAATCCCCGTAAATGCAGAATTTTTTCATCTAAAATATATGCATATTATAATTAAAATACAGAAAAATACGAACGGATAGCTCTTGACGTGCATGGGGTCACAGGTTCGAGTCCTGTACTGTCCACCATCTAGTAGAACCAAAAAAGATATCTACGCGAAAAACCCAGAAGTTTCAACGGCTTCCGGGCTTTTTTGCGCCCATTTTTTCAAGCGTGACAAAAAGATGCCAACTGCCGTGTCAGGCAAATTCGATGGACCTGTACCTTTACCCACGGCGTTTTGAGCCGCTTTTCCGAGAATTTTTCGGGAAAGCGGCTCTTTTTTGTCCTCGGCAAAGTGTAGAATTCTGGCTGGCGTTTTTGTTGGTTCTGCCAAATGCGCACTCCAAGCACAGATGCCAGCGCGTTAGCCCGCTGTGCGGCATTTCAGACGTTAAGACCGCAGACCAGCCCCATCCCACTTCAGGACGAAACCACGGCGTATTGGCGATGCTGGGACGCGAGAAAGCAAAGCACCCGCTGCCAGTGCAGCGGGTGGTCGTTTATCTGCTGGCTCTCAGCAGAGCATCGGTTTTTAATGTCACACCCATCATGTCCTTGTGGGCTTCGCGGGTGTCCCGGCAGAGCGGCGACAGGAAGGTCAATGGGTTCTGAATGCGGCTCAGATCAGACGCAGAGAGTGTGTTCTCATGCAGATGGCGCAGCACCCGGCGATAGGATTCGCGGAGCTTTGCATCCACGGACGGCTGGAAGAAATAGTTTGAAATCAGGCCGCCGATCAATGCGGCCTCGTTATCGGTGTACTGCATGGTAATTGCCCTCCTCTACGATGTTCACACAACAAACGCGGCAATCATACCACAAGATGCAGTACCGGTCTATGCGCATTGTGCCGAAATATTGAATCACAAATCAATACACAAAATGAAGCGGCGTTTCGCTCTCTTATAAAAAGAGGGTTGAAACGCCGCTTTTTTCTTTTCTTAAATTTGAAATCTGAGACGAAGGAGGTCACAAAAATGTCTGTATTCCGTGTCGAGAAAAACAAAGG
>CALCJW010000113.1:0-4533 GCA_937967235.1 uncultured Clostridia bacterium | reverse complement strand
GTTCCTCATCGACCGGGTGCTGGCCATCGCGGGTCAGCAGGGCGTCGAGCCGCTCATCTGCGTGAACAAGAACGATCTCGAGCCCGGAGAGGGGCTTGCCGGAATTTACCGGCGCGCGGGCTTCCGCGTTGTCGTGACGAGCGCGGAAACAGGCGAGGGGATCGACGAGCTGCGCGCGGCCATTTCCGGCAAGCTCTCGGCGTTCACGGGAAACTCCGGCGTTGGAAAATCGAGCATTTTAAATGCGCTTTGCCCGGAATTAAAGCTCGCCGTCGGTGAGGTTTCCGAAAAGCTCGGCCGAGGGCGGCACACGACAAGGCACATCGAGCTCTACTGCCTCGGAAACGGCACGTTTGTCGCCGACACGCCCGGCTTTTCCTCGTTCGATACCGAGCGGATGGACCTGGTTTTAAAAGACCAGCTCCAGTATGCGTTCTCAGACTTTGCGCCGTATCTCGGCAAGTGCCAGTTCCAGGACTGCGCGCATTTGAAAGAACCGGGCTGCGCCGTACGTGCCGCGCTGGAACGGGGCGAGATCGAGCCGACAAGGTATGAAAGCTACAAGCGGCTCTACGAGATGGCAAAGGAAATCAAGCCTTGGGAGCTGAAATAGGAGGGAATTCTATGTATCTGCAAGCCGTTGTCTGGACGGTGCTGGCGTGGTTTGCCGGGCTAATTCTGGACGCGAATCTAAGCATACAGCCGGCGGGCTTTCTATGCCTGCGCGTGTTGCTTCCGATGCTTTCTATGGGGCTTTGTATTCTGCGTGAGATTCGGCGAAACGGACAAAAGTGAATTAGTGCAAAGCGCCCGCAGAGGTTTCTCTGCGGGCGTTTTCTATGCGTAAATTTTCTGCAAAATTGGAGGCACGGCGGGGATATGTCGCGCGTAGACTGCAAAGAGGTGATTTGTATGTGTCCTCGGACGGAAAAGCTGCGGATATTTCTGCTGGGACTCGGGCTTGGGCTTCTTTTATCGTTTGTCATCTGCACGTGGGTCTGGAAGCTGCTGCTGGCGGCGGGACTGATCGCCATTGCGCTTCTGATGGACAGCTGCTAGAAAAGTTTGCATATCCTTGTCCGCAAGCGCGTATATACTCTTAAGACGAAAGTCTGGGGCGGACTGGCCGCCTGAGAGAACTACAAGGAGTGAGAGTATGGAGCTTGTCTTTGAAGCGCAGTCGATCGATTATTTGCGCCCGGTCTTCACAAAAGCTGCGGCGCAGGAGCAAACGCAGGAGCTGATTGTCCCGGACAGCTATCCGGATTGCGGGCGGATCGTGTTCACGGGCGCGTGCGCGGTGATGCGGGGAAAAGAGGCGCGCGACGGAAGCGTTGTAGTGACCGGCGGCGTGCGCGCAGGACTTTTGTATGTTCCAGAGGATGGAACGGAGCCGCGGGCGCTGAGCTGTTATTTGCCGTATTCCATCCGCGTGGACGACCCGGCAGCAACGGCGGCCATGCAGCTGCAAGCCTGCTGCCATGTGCGCTCGGCGGATGCGCGGCTCATCAATTCGAGAAAAATTCTGGTGCGCGCGGATGTCGTTTGCATGCTGACGGGTTTTGAACAGACCTCGCAGGAGATCCGGACGTTAAAGGACGCACCCGCCGCGCTGCAAACGAAGACGGCGGAATACCGCTGCGTCCTGCCGCGCGAGTTTGGCGAGAAGTCCGTGACAATGACGGAGGATCTGGAGCTTTCCACCGGAGAGCCGGAGATGGAAAGCATCGTGCAGTACTGGGTGAGCCCGGAGATCACCGAGCAGAAGCTCACGGGAAACAAGGCGGTCTTCAAGGGCGTGTTGACCTTCAAGGCGCTCTATCTCACGACGGACGGCGCGCCGGAGACGTATGTGCGGCAGCTTCCGTTCTCGCAGTACTGTGAGCTGCGGGGAACTTATGATGACGACGAGCTGGCGCTCTGCCTGTGCGTGACGGGAAGCGAAGCCGAGCTTTCGCGGATGGAAGACGAGCCCTCTAAAATTCTGCTCTCGGTGACGCTTCTTTGCCAGTGCACCGCCATGCAGGCAAGCGACGTGACACTCACCGAGGACGCATACGCCACAAGAGGCGAGTTTAGCCCGGAGTGGAGCGAGGTGCGGCTTTCGTGCCTCCTTGACCGGCAGACACAGACCGGCACGCTGCGCGGAAGCATCCCCAAGCAGGCGCGAGCCGTCATCGACAGCACGCTCTATCTCGGCGAGCCCACGCAGCAGACGCAAAACGGCGAGGCGGTGTTGACCGCTCCCGCAACGGTGAACATTCTCTACATGGACCCGGACGGCGCGCTGCAATCGGCCATTGTCCGCGATCAGGCAAGCTGCAAAATCGCGCTGGGAGACGGCGTAGTCTGTGAGGCGAGCGTCACCCCGGGCAGAGACGGCTTTGCCGCGCCCTCCGGCGGCGGGATCGACGTGCGCTATGACGTCAGCTTCCACGCGGATTGCCGCTGCAATCAGGCGCTGCGGACGCTTATTGGCGGGGAGCTGACGGAAGAAAATAAAGGCGCGGAGCGGTTCTGCGTCGTCGTGCGGCACGCAGACAAAACGCAGAGCCTCTGGGATCTTGCCAAGCAGTACCGCACGAGCGAAGCGGCGATTGCGGGCGCGAACGGAATTACAAGTGGGGAAGCCGAGCAGGGCGCGCTGCTTCTGATTCCGGTCTGAACATATCACCATGCGTCACACAGAACAAGGAGGCGGTAACGTGGACGAGGCAAGGCATCTTTACGATCAGATTGCAAAGCGGACCGCCGGCAGCATCTACATTGGCGTTGTCGGCCCGGTCCGAACCGGAAAATCAACCTTTATCAAGCGCTTTATGGAGCAGCTGGTGCTTCCGAATCTGGAAAATACCTATCAGCGCGACCGCGCGCGCGACGAGCTGCCCCAATCCGGCTCCGGCCGGACGATCATGACGACGGAGCCAAAGTTTGTGCCCGAGCAGGCAGTGGAAATTTCGCCGGACGGTACATCGAGACTCAAAGTCCGGCTCATCGACTCGGTCGGCTATCTGGTCCCCGGCGCGATGGGAGCCGAGGAAGAGGGAACGCCCCGGATGGTCATGACCCCGTGGTCGCAGACAGAGCTTCCCTTGGAGCAGGCGGCGGAGATCGGGACAAAGAAGGTCATGGAGGAGCACAGCAGCATCGGGATCGTCATGACGACGGACGGAAGCGTCACGGACATTCCCGCAAGCGACTACGCATCCGCGCAGGACCGCGCGATTTCCGATATGCTCGCGACCGGAAAGCCCTTTGTCATTCTCGTGAACTCCGAGCACCCGGAAAGCGGGGAAGCGAAGGCGCTGGCGCGCAGTTTATCCCAGAAATACGGCGTCGGCGCGCGGGCGGTCAATGCGCTTACAATGGACGAAGAGCAGATCGAGGGGATTCTGATGGACCTCATGTATGAGTTCCCGGCGACGGAGATCCGGTTCTGTCTGCCCGGCTGGGTGCGGGCGCTGCCGGACGATGGAGAGGTCAAGCAGGCCCTGTATGCTGCGATGCGGCAGGCAGCCGGGAAGCTCGGAAAAATCGCGCAGGCAGAGGACGCGATGAAGGCCCTGGAAAATCTCGAGCAGGTGCAGGCACTTTCCATCACGGACGTCGACGCGGGCACAGGAACAATTACGGTCGAGCTGCAATTGCCGGAGGCGCTGTTTTACGCGCTGCTGTCTGAAAAGACGGGGCTCGAGATCACGGGCGAGCTCGATCTTATGGACATTCTCGCCGAGCTTTCTTCCGAGCAGAAGGAGTATGCCCGCGTCAAAAGCGCGATGGAGCAGGTGCGCGCGACGGGGTACGGGATCGTCATGCCGGACGAGTCGGAGCTGCATCTGGATAAGCCTGAGATCATCCGTAAGGGAAGCAGCTACGCCGTGCGTCTGCGCGCCAGCGCACCCTCCATTCACCTCATGCGGGCGAATATTGAGACCGAGCTCAGCCCGATCGTGGGTGACGAGCAGCAGTCGGATGAGCTCATCAAATACTTGCTCGGAGAGTACGAGGGCGACACGGAGAAGCTCTGGCAGAGCAATATTTTCGGAAAATCGCTCTACGATCTCGTGACCGACGGCCTCAATACAAAAATCCAGCGCATGCCGGACGATGCGCGCCAGAAGCTTACAAAGACGCTCTCACGCATGATCAACGAAAACACCGGCGGCATGATCTGCATTCTACTTTAAAGTTGCTAAATTTCCAACGACACTTTCCCGAATAGTCCGTAGGGGGCGATACCCACATCGCCCCATTGGGAAGACACGAATTTGCCACAGATTTCCGTAAAATCGGTTTTATTTGCCGGGGCGATGTGGGCATCGCCCCCTACGGAAAGATCGTACATATACACAAAGCCCCTTCCGGATGTGCTTCCGGGAGGGGCTTTGTGCATTGCGTCAGATAATGCGGCGCGCGCCGATGTATCTTGTGTTGTAATACGTCTCATTGAGGGAGTTGACACGAACGCCGGTGGACGGGGTGGAGGCGTGGACAAAGTTTCCGTTGCCGATGTACATGCCGACGTGATTGGCG
>CALCJW010000112.1:0-6185 GCA_937967235.1 uncultured Clostridia bacterium | reverse complement strand
TGTCGCCCTGACCGGCGGAAGCCGCCTTTTCGAGCACACGCTTGATGTTGTCGTTCGGCATGTTGGCCGCCTTGGCCTTGGTGATGACGGTCGCCAGACGGGAGTTATAGGCAGGGTCTGCCACGCCACCGCCTTCTTTGACGGCAACGATCATTTCCTTCGAAATTTTGGTAAAGGCCGCCGCGCGCTTTGCGTCCTGCGCGCCCTTCGTCTTCTGAATGTTATGCCACTTGGAATGTCCGGACATGTGGTTTCTTCCCTTCGTTACAATATCGCCTGTTATTTTATCACAGCCGCACAGCAGAAATCAACTGTTTGCCGCACAAATTACAGAAATTGCGTCTCATCCCTGTGCGTCCGCGCGCGGAAAACCGGAATTTCTGGGAAGGCCTCCCGCAAAATCCCCTCCAGCACGTCGCAGACGGGGTTCTCCGTCTCAAAATGTCCTGCGTCGATGAGATTGAGGCCGCGGTACTTTGCCTCTTCAAAGTGATTGTACTTGAGGTCTGCCGTTACGAACGTATCGCAGCCCGCAGCAATCACGTCGCCGATCTCACTGCCGCAGCTTCCGCCGCCGACGGCGACCTTGCGCACAGGCTTTCCCGCATCGGAAAATCGGACGCCCGGGCAGGACAGCACCCGCTTGACAAAGGCTGCAAACGCCGCAAGGGGCTGCTCGGCCACCTCACCCATGCGTACAAGCCCATAAGGCCGTCCCTTCGCGTCCGTGCCGACGGGGTTCAGAATCTCAATATCCGCCAGTCCCAGCCGAGATGCAAGCACGTCGTTGACCCCGCCGGGGCAGCAATCAAGATTCGTGTGCAGATTCAGGCTCGCGATGCCGTTTTCGATCAGATACAGCAAATTCCGACCGTCGTAGCTGTCGCTGTTCACCTGCTTGAGGCTCTGGAAAATCAGCGGATGGTGCGTCACAACAAGCTCGCACGAATGCGCCTTTGCCTCCTCGAACACGTCCATCATCGGATCGAGCGCGACGAGAATTCTGTGGACCTCGGTGTCAAATTTTCCGCACACGAGCCCCACATTGTCCCAGTCCATCTTCATGTAAGCGGGCGCAAAGTCAAACAAAACGTCATAAATTTCACGGATGGTCGGCATAGTTTTTCCTCATTTCCTGAATTTCGAGCAGCGCCTGACCAAAATACGCCAGCCGCTCGGGGCGCTGCTTTTCCGCGTTCGTAAGCCCACGAACCGTTTCCTGCAAGGCGTTCTCCACGCGCGCAAGATAGGTTCCCACCAGCGGACTTTTGCTTGCAAGTAACGCAGGCGAGGCGTACTCCGTCCCCGGGGTGAGCGGCGAAGGTGCGCCCTGCCGGATGTCCATGACGGTATATAAAAAATGCCCGTCCTGCACGGGCTCCTCGCGCCGGATCTCAAACCCGTCCTCACACAGCCAGCGCCGCAGGACATTGCCCGCGCTCTGCGGCTGCAAAATGAATTGCAATCCTTCTCGTTTGCGCCACGGACACTGCGATAAGATTTTCTGGATCAGATCGCCGCCCATGCCCGCCATGACAACGGTATCGACCTCGTCCGGCCGGATTTTCTCGAGTCCGTCCGAGAGCCGGAGCTCCATCTCGCCGTCCACACCGAAAAGCTTCGCGTTGCGTCTGGCGTTTTCCAGCGGGTCCTTTCGAAGGTCGCACGCGATCACGTGCCGCGCCGCGCCCGTCTGCAGCAGATAAATCCCCAGATATCCATGGTCGGTTCCGATATCCGCCACGCGCGAGCCGGGCTGGACCATCGACGCGCAGCATAAAAGCCGTTTCGAAATCGGCAGCTTCATATGTACTCCATTTCTGTCCGTATCACGAAAAAAGGCGGCCGAAGCCGCCTTTTGCTTTTTCTCAGATGCCTGCTTCCTCGCTGGCCTCGAGGAATCGGTTGACCTGCGCCAGGAACGCATCGGCGTCAACGCCGTGTACCATGCAGGCCTCTTCCACGGTCTCGCCGCGGGACGACGGGCAGCCCAGACAGTGCATGCCGATGGCCATGAACAGCGGCGCAGTCTGCGGCGCGATGTCGAGCACGTCGCCGATAATGGTGGACTTTTCAATTTTTACAGCCATGATTGTGGCCTCCTATTTGTGATTATAGTCGTATTATACCCAAAGGTGCAAAAGAATGCAACAGGGAATTTCCCATACACATATAACGGGGAATTTTCAAAATTTCCGTAGGGGCGGACGCCTCTGTCCGCCCTTGGGAAGTGTCGAATTCGCCGGAGATTTTCGTAAAAAAACAGATTTTTCTGCGGGCGGACAGGGTCGTCCGCCCCTACGAGCATTACGGAAGCAGCGTGTCATAGGGAGCGTTCAACGCAAGATGCAGCGCTTTGAGCTCGTCCGGGTAGATGCTTCTCTGGCCGCACTCGATTTTTGCCAGCGCGCTTCGCGTCAGATCGCAGCCCAGAAGCTGAACCTTCGCCGCAAGCTGCTCCTGCGAGAGCTTTTGCTGCATCCGAAGTGAGCGGATGGTTTTGCCCACATGCCTTGCATATCCCATGTCCATCTCAATCAAACCGCCTTGCACCAAATTCGAACAATACGGTGTTGATTTTATGGTAATTTTCTGATATTCTTGCACTATATCAGCGCAAATCAAAAATATTATGAACTTGGAGGAATTACATTATGGAACTGGATACCGCGCTCTTGCGCCAGATTGAAAAATCCATCCTGCTTGATACTGTCTACGATGAACGCAAGATTTCCGAGCAGGCGATGCAGCCGCTGCTGCGTGAACGCTGTTGTCAGGCGCTCTGCGCCATCCGCCGCGTGCTCGATGAAGACACACCGGATGAAACATGCTTTCAGAAAGTCGAAGAAATCGTCCGCATTTTTGAGGCCATCGGCGCGGATGGCGGTGCGCGGCACGATTTTTGAATACAAAAACCGGGGTGGTCTGTCCACCCCGGATCTCTTTATTCATTCAAAATAGCCTCGGCGGTCAGAATGCCGTCGACGGCAGCGGACATGATGCCGCCCGCGTAGCCTGCGCCCTCGCCGCAGGGATAGAGGCCGGAAATGTCGGACTGCCGGTTCTCCCCGCGCAAGATTCGCACGGGAGACGAGCTTCTGGTCTCCGGCGCGGTCATGACAGCATCGGGGGCTGCAAAGCCGTGAAGCTTTTTGTCGAGCTCCGGCAGTGCATTCTCCAGTACCTTCGTGATACGCTCCGGAAGAACCTCATGCAGATCGCAGAGCGTCACGCCGGGACGATACGTCGGCTGGACGTTTCCAAGCGCCGTGCTCGGCCGGTGCGCGAGAAAATCCCCCACCAGCTGCGCGGGCGCATGATAATTCTTTCCGCCGGCTTCAAACGCCGCCCGCTCGAGCTGCTGCTGATACCGTACGCCGCCAAGCGTTCCCTTGTCCGGAAAATCCTCGGGGGTCAGCGTGACGAGAAGCGCGGCGTTCGCGTTCTGGCCGTCTCGCGCGCAGTTGCTCATGCCGTTTGTAACAACGCCCCCTTCTTCGGATGCCGCCGCGACCACATAGCCGCCCGGGCACATGCAGAACGTGTACGCGCTTGTGCCGTCCGGGAGCTTGACGTTCAGCTTATAGTCCGCCGCACCGAGCGCCGGGTTCTCCGCGAACGCGCCGTATTGGCTGTCGCTAATCATGCGCTGTGGGTGCTCGATGCGAACGCCCATTGAAAACGCCTTCGGCTGCATGGGAACGCCCATCTGCTCCAGCATCCGGAACGTATCTCTCGCGCTGTGGCCCAGCGCCAGGACGAGATTGCGGCAGGAAATCTCCTGCTCGCCGTCCGCTGTTTCATAGACCGCGCCCGTGACGCGGCCACCCTCTAGCCGGATTCCCGTAAGCTTCGCGCCGAAACGGACTTCTCCGCCAAGGGCGATGATCTCCTCGCGCAGATTCTGCACAACGTTCACCAGAATGTCTGTTCCGATGTGGGGCTTTGCGTCAAATAAAATCTCCGCGCCTGCGCCTGCGTTTGCGAACTGTTCGAGCACCCAGTAGTTTCTGGGATTGTTCACGCCCGTGTTGAGCTTGCCGTCCGAGAATGTGCCCGCGCCGCCCTCTCCGAACTGTACGTTGCACGAAGGATCGAGTTCGCCGGTCTCCCAGAATTTCTGCACGATTTCCTGCCGTGTCTTCGCGTCCTGCCCGCGCTCAAAGACAATCGGCCGGTATCCCGCCTGCGCCAGAACGAGCGCGCAGAACATGCCCGCCGGGCCGAAGCCCACGATGACGGGGCGCTCCTCGGGCAGTTCCTTCCCCTTGGGCGGGGTATAGAGCTTCTCCTGCGCGATGGCGGCCTTCGGGTTGTGCGCCATCTTTAAAATTTTATCTTCGCGTCCCTTGACCAGCACGTCCACGGTGTAGATGAGCCGCACGTCGTTTTTCTTCCGCGCGTCGACCGAGCGCTTTTTGATGTCCAGCTGCTTGATCTGTGTATGGTCGATGCGAAGCTGCCGCGCTGCGGCGTAGACGAGCTGCGCCATGTCCTGCTGGGGCGGAAGCGAAATATCCCGGATGCGAATCATGCGTATTCTCCTTCTCCGAGCTTGCCGGCGAGGTATCCGGACGACCACGCCCACTGGAGGTTAAACCCGCCGCAGTCGCCGTCGATATCCAGAAGCTCACCGCAGACGAAAAGGCCGGGATTTTTGGTGCTCTCGAGCGTTCTTGCGTCAAATTCGCGCGTTTTCGCACCGCCTGCCGTCACCTGCGCGCTGTCAAAGCCCATGACGCCGGTAACTTCCAACGTGAACCACTTGCCGGTTTTGACGCAGGCGAGCAGCTGCTCATCAGAAAGCTCTTTAAGCTTCGTCTGATACTTGAGCCCCGCGCGCTTGACGATCATTCTGCCGAGCCGCGACTGGAGCATGCCCGCGAACAAATCCTCCGCTGCAAGCTCGGGAAGCTTTTCGCGCTTTTCCTGCAGCATGTCCAAAAGCACACTGTCTCCGTACTCCCGGAAGAAGTCCAGCGCGAGCTCCTGCCCATCCCCGCCGGTCGCTGCCGCGCGAGAGAGTGTGAAGGCCTCGGGGCCGCTGAGGCCGAAGTCCGTGAACTGCACCTCGCCGAAGCTGTCCTGCAGGGTCTCTCCATCCTTACGGAGCTGCACATGCGCGTCGGCGCGCACGCCCTTGAGGGCTTTGACATACGCGGGGTCCGTTTTGATTTGCGTGAGACTGGGGAAAAGCGCCGTCGTGCTGTGGCCGAGCTGCTCGAGTAAATGATAGCCCGATTTGCTGCCGCCGAGCTTCTTTCCGGCTGCACCGCCGCAGGCGATGATCAGCTTGTCGCCAAAATACGTCTCGCCTGTCGCCGAAAGCGCCTCGTAGCCTCTTGCCTTGTGCTTGACCTCGACAACGTCGCAGCTGGTCGCAATGTTCGCCCCCTGCGCTTCGAGTGCAAAGCGCAGAACGTCAAGAACGCTGGACGCCTGATCGGAAAGGGGGTAGACCTTGCCCGAGTCCTCGGTCACGGTCAGAAGACCGAGGCGCTCAAAAAACGCGAGCGTCCGTCCCACATAGAAGCTCTCCAGCGCGAAACGCGCAAACTCGGGCTGCTCGCCGTGGTAGTGCGACAAACGGATGTTGCGGTTCGTGAGATTGCAGCGGCCGTTTCCGGTCGCGAGCAGCTTTTTTCCCACGCGGCTCTGCCGCTCTAAAAGCGTCACGGTATTGTTTGGGTTTTCCAGCGCGGACAAAGCCGCCATCATGCCGCTCGCGCCGCCGCCGATAATGAGTACCTTCATAGCCTTGTTCCTCTTGTGTTTCGTAGGTTATTTTCTATTTTAGTATAATCGAAAACGGCGGCTTTGCCAAGCGGAAAATCGCGCGGTATCGGTAGGATTGCATTTTTTCCGCGCGCCTGATACAATATCTGAAAAACGAGGTGATATGGTGGACAGACGAGAAAAAATCGCGCGCCTTGCGCAGTCAAAAGAGGACGAGGTGCTGCTGGCGCGCGTCTACGAGCGCATCACGCTGGCCGCGCAGCGAAACGTCCCGGCGAGCACGTGCTTTCTTTCCAAGCGCGAGCAGATGCTCTGCCAGGAGCTTTTGGGGGGCGAGGACTTCCGATTTTTTGGCGGGACGGAGCTTTCCGAGCGCGAGGTCTGCTGCTATCTGCCGGAGTATTTGGACGAGAGCTGGCTGTACTCCCAGGACGGCCCCATTGCCGCCG